>NZ_DASRXP010000308.1:0-5951 GCF_035687465.1 Kribbella sp. | reverse complement strand
AGGTCTCGGTGACGGCGTTCGCAGTCGGCCGGGGCACCCCGAGCCTGGCCGGGCCGCTCTACAGCATCACGAGTCTTGTCAGCATGGCAGCCGGAATCGCCTATGGCGCAAGGCGTTGGCGACTGGCCGAGCCGACGCAGTACGTCGTAGTACTGGCTGTGCTGAGTGTGACGACCGTGCCACTGCTCATGGTGAACACGCCGCTTGCACTGGGGATTGCGTTGGCGCTGCCCGGTCTTGCGCTCGCGCCGTTCCAGGTGTTGTCCGCAGTACTGACCGAGGCCCGGGTGGAGCCTGCAGTACTCACCCAAGCCTTCACCTGGTTGAACTCCGGCAGCGCGGCTGGCATAGCGCTGGGTGCTGCCTTCGCCGGCCGGGCTGTGGACTCCGGCGGTCCGCAGTACGGCTTCCTGCTGGCCTCGCTGGCCACGGTCTTCGCCACCGCGATGGCGTGCCTGGTGCGACGATCCAGATAAAGCTGGTGATTGCAGCCAACCAGTTCGGCGCCAAGCCGCATCTAACCCTCGTCGCGATCGGGGATCGAGCCACCCAGGCGTCCGCGCTCCAGCAGTTGGGCGACCTGTTCCTGGCGGCCGGCCGGCGCCCGGACGCCGCCGCCCGCTGGCGCCAGGCCCTCACCATCCTCGAAGACCTCGGCGACCCAGCCGCCGCTGACCTCCGCACTCGCCTCAGCGGTAGGTGATCTGGCGTTCGGCCTGGGTTCGGGTGGCGTATTCGGCCGGGGTCAGGCCGATCTGGTCCTTGAACTCGCGGGAGAAGTGGGCCTGGTCGAAGTAGCCGAGGGCGAGGGCGAGGTCGGCCAGTTCGGCGGCCTCGCCGCGGGCCAGCAGCTCGGCGCCGTCGTGCAGGCGGTAGCGGCGCAGTACCCACTTGGGGCCGACGCCGACGTAGCGCCGGAACAGCCGCTGCAGCTTGCGGATCGGGATGTCGAACCGCTCGGTGAGCTGGTCCACCCGGGTCACCGAACGGTCCTCGGCCATCGCCGCGACGATCTCCCGGACCAGCTCGTACTGCGGGTCCGCGGCGACCAGGTGGTCCCGCAGGAAGGCCTCGACCACGGCGCGGCGGCGTACGTCGGAGTCCTCGGCGAAGACCAGGTCGGCCAGCCGGTCGGCATCGTCGAAGAGCTCGCGCAACGGCAGCACCTGGTCCCGGAACGACGCCACGTCCAGACCCGTGACCGCGCCGAACCCGCCGGCCCAGAACTTCACCCCGAAGACGCGGCCCCGGCCGACCAGTTCACGTTCGAACTTGCGGGTGCAGACGCCGTTGACGAAGGCGCCGCCTGGTTCCTCGAAGGTGATGTTCACGCTCGGGTAGGACAGCACCTCGGCGACGTACGGGGCCTGCAGATCCCACTCGACGATCCAGTACCACTCGACGAACCGGTCGATCCCGGGCCCGGCGGCGAGCCGGCTCAGGCTCCTGTGCCGGGCCTGCTCCTGCGGGTGCAGGATGCCCCGCTCATCGGTCGGCGGTGGTGGTCCCGGGTTGGTCGGCAAGGGGTGTCGCTTTCTTACAAGACCGGAAGGTCGGTGGGCCCGAAGACTGCTCGCATGACTTCGAACACGGCAGAAAACATCGTAAAGCCCGTCCCCGACGGTTATCACTCGCTCACCCCGTACCTGGCCGTCTCGGACGGGCCGAAGGCGATCGAGTTCTACCAGCAGGTGTTCGGGGCCGAGGTGATCAGCAGGCAGGACCTGCCGGACGGCCGGCTGGGTCAGGCGGAACTGAGGTTCGGCGACTCGATGCTCCAGCTCAGCAACGAGATGCCGCAGATCGGGCTGCGCGCGCCGAACAGCGAGTGGGTCCACTCCTCCCTGGTGCACTACGTGGAGGACGTCGACGCCACCTTCGCCCGGGCGATCGAGGCCGGCGCCCGGCAGGTCGAGCCGGTGTCCACCTTCATGACCGGCGACCGCTACGGCACGGTGATTGACCCGTTCGGGCACCGCTGGGCGATCATGACGAAGGTCGAGGACGTCTCCCGCGAAGAGGCGGACCGCCGGGTGAAGGAATGGCTCGCTTCGAACCCCGAGGGTCTCGACTGACCTTTCGGTAATGCCTTGGTGCGTCATCGGGCAAAGACTCCCCGATGGCGCCGGAATTCTGGTTATCGTCATTTGATGACGACCGACTGGAATTTGCTCGGGGTGGCCGAGAGCTACGAGGACTACGTCCCGGTTCGCGAACGCACCTTCGCCTGGTCGGCGCTGTTCGAGCAGGCAGGGCTGGGTGATCGGGATTGCCACCGGGTGCTCGACTACGGCGCCGGGACCGGCCGGGTCGCTGAGCAGATCCTTCGCAGCCACGACGTTTCGGTGATCGCCGCCGACCGGTCGCCGAGCATGCTGAAGGTCGCGCAGCACAAGCGGCAGGACCCCAGGATCTCCTACCAGACGATCGGTCCGGACCAGCGGGTCGACCTGCCCGACGGCGAACTGGATGCCGCGATCTCGTGTTTCGTCTTCGTCTGCATTCCGGAGACCGACACCATTCAGAGCATTGTCGAAGAGGTTTATCGGGTACTTCGTCCGGGCGCGACCTACGCGATGCTCGAGGTGAATCCGGATTCGGTCGGAGTGCCTTTCGAGCTCGGCCAGATGGGCCGGATGGGACGCGAGTACGCGGTGGGGGAGGCGATCGAGATGCGGCTGGCGAGACCGGATGCCGAACCGATGAGCATCCTCGACTATCACTGGCCGAAGGAGGTCCACCTCGACCGGCTGCGCAAGGCCGGGTTCCGCGACGTCGGGCTGGTGGATCCGACCCTGCCGACGGAGTACGACGGACCGGATGCGGACCGGTTGCAGGTGGAGCGCACCATGGCGCCGTACACGATCTATGTCGCCCGGAAGTAGCTTGCCGGCGGCCACGAAAGACCTGCGGACACAAGAAAGCGGCCCGCCGGAACCGTCCCCTGCGGCAGTTTCGGCGGGCCGCTGACTAAGAGTGTGCACGTGATCACGGAAATTGGCAACCCCGCCATCCGGTAGGCTTTGGCCGCAAGAGCCTGGATGCCCCGCCGAGTGAATATTCGGTGAACGTGTCCGGGCTTCACCATTCTCCCTGAGGATGCGGCCGGCTGCGCACGGCGTTCCGGAGCGCCAGCCGACGCGTGAAGAGGAGGGCTGAGATGCCCGCAATCGTGCTCGTCGGCGCCCAGTGGGGCGATGAGGGCAAAGGCAAGGCGACCGACCTGCTCGGCAACACCGGCGCCGAGATCGACTACGTGGTGAAGTTCAACGGCGGCAACAACGCCGGCCACACGGTGGTGATCGGTGCCGAGAAGTACGCGCTGCACCTGCTGCCGAGCGGGATCCTGACCCCCGGGGTCACCCCGGTGATCGGCAACGGGGTGGTGGTCGATCTCAACGTGCTGTTCGAGGAGCTCGACGCGCTGGATGCCCGTGGCGTCGACACCTCGCGGCTGGTGATCAGCGCCGGCGCGCACCTGATCCCGCCGTACAACCGGACCCTGGACAAGGTGACCGAGCGGTTCCTCGGCAGCCGCAAGATCGGCACCACGGGTCGCGGCATCGGTCCGACGTACGCGGACAAGATGAACCGGATCGGCATCCGGGTCCAGGACCTGTACGACGAGAAGATCCTCGAGCAGAAGGTCACCGGCGCGCTGGAACAGAAGAACCAGCTGCTGGTGAAGGTCTACAACCGCCGCGCGGTCGAGATCTCCGAGGTGATGGACGAGCTGCTCGGGCACGCCGAGCGCCTCCGCCCGATGGTCGCCGATACCGGGCTGCTGCTCGGCAAGGCGCTGGACGCGGGCAAGACCGTGCTGATGGAGGCGGGCCAGGCGACGCTGCTCGACGTCGACCACGGCACCTACCCGTTCGTCACGTCGTCCAACGCGATCTCCGCGGGCGCCTGCACCGGCTCCGGTATCCCGCCGACGCGGATCGACCGCGTGATGGCGGTCGTGAAGGCTTACACCACCCGGGTGGGCGAGGGCCCGTTCCCGACCGAACTGCTGGACGCCGACGGTGAGTGGCTCCGCCAGCAGGGCTTCGAGTTCGGTACGACGACCGGCCGCCCCCGCCGCTGCGGGTGGTACGACGCGGTCATCGCGCGGTACGCCGCCCGGGTGAACGGCGTCTCCGACTTCGTCCTCACCAAGCTGGACACCCTGACCGGGCGGGCGAAGATCCCGGTCTGCGTCGCGTACGACGTGAACGGGGTCCGGCACGAGGAGATGCCGATGACGCAGACCGAGTTCCACCACGCGGTCCCGGTGTACGAGGAGTACGACGGCTGGGACGAGGACATCACCGGCTGCCGAACCTTCGAGGACCTGCCGAAGAATGCCCAGACCTACGTCAAGGCGGTCGAGGCCCTCAGCGGCGCCCCGATCTCCGCCGTCGGCGTGGGCCCCGAACGCTCCCAGATCGTCATCCTCGACAACCGCATCTGACGCCTTCTCCTGAGCCCCCGCCGGACCGTCCTCGGCGGGGGTTTCAGCTGCCGATCAGGGGGAGGTCGCGGATGATCGGGTAGTTGCGGATGTCGCTGAGGCCCGGGTTGTTGGGGAGGTCGGGGGTGTTGATGGGGGTGCGGGCCCAGTTGGCCCCGCCGCCGTTGGTCGCGCTGGTGAAGGAGAGGGTTGCGCCGGCGAGCAGGACTGCGGCGACCAGGATGCTCAGCCAGGCGGGTCGGAACGCCCCTCGCACGGCGATCTTGGAACCGCGGCGCAGAGAGGTGCCGCCGGGGCCGATCCAGGCCATCAACAGTCCGGCGAGGCCGCCGGTGGCGAAGCCGACCGCGGAGAGAGGCTGCCAGTCGAGTCCCCGGGCGCTGGCGGCCATGGCGGAGACGATGCCGCCGACGATGAAGCCGACGATCACCGGCAGGATCAGGCAGAAGAGCGTGATGAGGCTGGCCGCGATCAGGTGGACAGGACTGGCCGCTGCGGCGACCAGGCCGTCCGCCTTGCCGCGACCGCCGCGGACCTGGCGCCGGCGCAGCAAAGCAGTGCTGCCGCGGTCGACCGTCCGGGCGACGATGATGAGCAAAGCCGCTACCAGCAGCCCGAAGCCCGGCGTCAGAGCCATCAGTCCAGCGAGAGCCAGCATCAGCGCCGCGAGCACGAGTGAGCGAGCGAACTGCTGGTTCGGCGAGGCAGGACCGTCGGCTTTGGCCGCCCGCTCGGGTTTCGGCGGCTTCCCAACCGGCCCGTACTGCGATGGCTGGCTGGGCGCCGGCTGGTAGGGCTGCGGATAAGACGGCTGGTACGGCGCTACGCCTTGGCCCGGGTAGTTCGCAGGCGATGCCGTGTAGCCCGCGAACGCCGGCCCGGCGGCCGGAGCGCCCTGGTAGGGAGTGCCTTCGTACGGAGTGCCCTGGTAGGGCGTGCCTTGGTAGGGCAAGGGCATCGCGGCGGGAGCAGCCGCAGCCGGCGTCGGGCTGTAAGTGGCGGGGTGGCTCGGGACGGGTTGGCCCGCGAGGTTCTGCGCCACCTGGTTCTTGGCCTTCTGCTGGGCGGCGACATCGCGCAACTTGTCCCGCAACGGCGCGAACGCCGACAGCGGCGGAATCACCGCCGGCACCAGGTGCGCGACCGCCGCCGGATCCATCTCACCAGCACCAACCCCGGCAGCGACGCCGTCCGGCATCAGGCGAGTCATCACAGCTGTGGGCGGATTGACGAGCGCAGTCGCCTTGGCAGCTTCCTCTGTCGCCGTGTGGGGATTCGGAACCAGCGCGTCCCGGCCCTCGGCGTACCGGTTGAGGCCGGCCATGATCTCTACCTGCGTAGGACGGTCGCGTCGGTTCGGTGCGAGGGCAGCGGCCAACAGCGGCTTCAGTCGGGGGTCGAGACCTTCGAGGTCGGCCTGGCCCTTGTGGACCCGATGCAGCACGACCTCGAACGGCCCCTTGCCGAATGGGCGTCGCCCGGTGGCCGCGTACGCGAC
>NZ_DASRXP010000307.1:0-5968 GCF_035687465.1 Kribbella sp. | reverse complement strand
CCGAGATAGCGCTCTCCCCGATCTCCGGTGCGATCTGCGACCAGCTGGAGACCAGCCACATCGTCAAGAGAGCGCCGCACCCATCGCTGCAACCGAGCGTCGTCGCACTCGACGCCGACTTCGCTGTACGACGAACGCTCGGCAGGCGGCTCGATCTTGAAGCCGTCAGTCGCTGGGAACGTGGCAGTCACTCTGAGGCTCACCGTCGACTGCTCGCCCGGCTCCACCTTCAGAATCCAGCTCACCCTGTCCTGCTGAGACTGATCGGGAGCGGGATCGAAGAGAGCGCTTACTCGGGTCCCCTTGTCCTCCCACTGCAGGCCGTCGGGTACGCGGACCGGTTCCAGTTCGGGGAGGTCTGCGGCCGCTTCGCTGCGGACTGCCGCGGTCCCGGCCAGGTCGGCGCCTAAGGCAACCACCAGCTCATACTCGACGGTGTCGCGCGAGCGGTTCACCAGGGTGATGCGCTCGCTCATCCCCTCGCCGTCCACCTCGCGGACCCGCTCCAGCGTCACCGTGGTGTCGTGGCCGGAACCACCCCCGCCTTCGACGACAGCGGAGTACGAGGTGGTCCAGGCGGCGGGCTCGTCGACGTGCAGAGGAGCGGGGGCGGTGCCGTCGATCGTGACCTGCAGCCTGGACAGGATGCGGAGGTCCCGGGCATAGACGCCCTCGGCGCCGGTGCCACTCAATTGCCCCGATCGTGGTGAGAGCACCACCCAGGGCGCGGCCACCGCGGTGACCAGTTCGTGCAGATAGGGCATGTGCCCACCCTAAGCGGACCGCTTTTACGGCAGAGTGGCAGCGTGAACGACGTTGCGACGTTTCTGGTCGGGGTGGCGATCTTCGTCGGCATCATCGGCATCGTGGTCCCGGTCCTGCCCGGCGCGCTGCTGAGTCTCGCGGCCATCCTGGTCTGGGCCCTTGAGGAACAGAGCGCCACCGGCTGGATCGTGCTGTCCGCGGCCGTGGTGCTGATCGGGGCCAGCCAGGTGGTCAAGTACGTCGTACCGGAGCGCCGGCTGCGGGAATCCGGGGTCCCCCGGCGGTCGATGCTGGTCGGGGTGCTGCTCGGCATCGTCGGGTTCTTCGTGATCCCAGTGATCGGGATGTTCGTCGGCTTCCCGCTAGGGGTCTACCTGTCCGAGCGCCAGCGGCTGAACGCCCACGACCCGGCCTGGGAATCGACGAAACATGCTCTGCGCGCCACCGGGTTGTCGATGCTGATCGAGTTCATCGGCACCGCCCTCGCCGCCGCCGTCTGGCTGATCGCCGTCCTCTTCATCGTCTGACCTGCTCACTGCGGGCAGCGACCCGGTTGCCAGGGTTTTGCCAGGTCCACGGGAGGGTCGTCTCAGGTCCACCGCGCAGGGTGGGACGACCAGTGCCAGGTGATCACTTGGCACGCAGTACCGGGAGGCAGAAAGTCATGGCGTTGCAGAAGCTGACCGACAAACCCTGGCGGCTGGCAGGCACGGTGGCGGCGGTTGCCGTCACCACGGCGGCCGGTGGGGTCGCCTGGGCCACCACCAGTGCTGACACCCCTTCACCTTCACCGTCGCCGTCCGCATCACCTTCCGCACCGGCCGCACCGGCCGACCCGGCCAGGCCGGAGGCCGGCAAGCGCGGCGAACACGGAGCGTTCGGTAGTGCGTTGCACGGGGAGTACACGGTGGAGAAGGAGGGCGGCGGGTACCAGACGATCGCCACCCAGCGGGGTGAGGTCACCGCGGTCAGCGCCGATTCGATCACGCTGAAGAGTGCCGATGGTTACAGCAAGGCTTACACCGTCACCGCCGAGACCCTGGTGAACGCGGCGCGCGACGGGATCGCCAGCATCAAGACCGGCAACACCGTCTCCGTACTGGCAGTCGTCGCCGACGGCAAGACCACCGCGACTAGCATCAGCTCCGGCACAGCGCGTGACGCGGCGAACCAGAAGTGGGGTCTCAAGCGCGGACCACGGTGACACTCACAGGTGATTGCCAGGAATCTCCCAGGGATCACCGGGGTGAGGGCGTAAGACTGGGCTCATGAGCCCTCACCTCCTGGTGGTCGACGACGAGCCCAATATCGTCGAGTTGCTGTCCGCGAGTCTCCGGTTCGCCGGCTACGAGGTGACGACCGCGACGCACGGGACCGAGGCGCTGCGGAAAGCCCGGGAGGTGGAGCCCGATCTGGTCGTGCTGGACGTGATGATGCCCGGCCTGGACGGCTTCGAAGTGGTCCGTCGGCTGCGTAGTGAGGATCGGCACGTGCCGGTGCTGTTCCTCACCGCGCGCGACGCCGTCGAGGACAAGGTGCTCGGCCTGCACACCGGCGGCGACGACTACGTCACCAAGCCGTTCAGCCTGGACGAGTTGGTCGCCCGCGTCCGCGCGTTGCTGCGGCGCTCCGGTCACCGCGAGCGGGAGGCGACTGAGCCGGCTGTCCTCAAGTACGCCGATCTGGAGCTGAACGAGGACAGCTACGAGGTTTTCAAGGGGGGTGAGGCCGTGCAGTTGTCACTCACGGAGTTCAAGCTGCTGCGCTGCCTGCTGGAGAACGCCGAGCGGGTGATGTCGAAGGGCCAGATCCTGTCCGCCGTCTGGAACTACGACTTCGCCGGGGACGCGGGCGTGGTCGAGTCGTACATGTCGTACCTGCGTCGCAAGGTCGACACCGGCGACCAGAAGCTGCTGCACACGGTCCGTGGCGTCGGCTACGTACTCCGAACCCCGCGAGGCCCCAACTGATGCCCCACCGCCGGCTGGCCGACCGGTACCCGCTCCGCATCAGCCTCGTCCTGGTCCTCCTGGCCCTGGTGACCGCAGCGCTGCTGGCGTCTGGCGTGGTCGCCACTACGATCATGCGCGGCTATCTCACCGAACGCGTGGACACCCAGCTCAGCGATGCGGCCAAGGGGTTCGCCAATCGCCCCCGCAACGGAGAGTGGCCTCCCCGGAACAACCCCGACAACGGGCCGAAGCTGCCGAGTGCGTTCGTCATCCAGCGTTTCGAGGCCGACGGTTCGGTGGCGCAGGGAGACGGACCGGTCAGCCAGCCGCTGCGCGCGACCGATGCACAGCCTCAACTGCCGACCATGACCCTGGCGCAGGTGGTCGGCCGGAACAACAAGCCGTTCGACGTTCCTGCCGTCTCCGGCAGCGAAACCTTCCGTGTGATCGCCGTTCCGGAGACGAACGGCGGCGGCTTCCTGATGGTTGCGCAGAGCCTCGGCGACATGAATCAGACGATTCAGCAACTGGTCGGGGTGCAGATCGCGGCCGGGGTGATTCTGCTGGTGTTGCTGGCCGGCGTCGGGACCTTGGTCGTACGGCGGAGTCTGCGCGGGCTGGAAGACGTGGAGCACACGGCAGTGGCGATCGCCGGAGGGGATCTCAGCCGCCGGGTGCCGCAGCGGGATCCGCGAACGGAGGTCGGGCGGTTGTCCCTTGCGATCAACCAGATGCTCGGGCAGATCGAGACCGCCTTCGCCCAGCGGACCGCGTCGGAGTACGCGGCCCGGCGGTCAGAGGATGCGGCCCGCCGCTCGGCGGAGGTCGCGAGGCAGTCCGAGGAGCATGCGCGGCAGTCGGAGGAGCGGATGCGGCGGTTCGTGGCGGATGCGAGTCATGAGCTCCGTACGCCGTTGACGTCGATCCGGGGATTCGCCGAACTGACCCGGCAGCGGGGTGATGCGAGTGATCCCGCGACGATGAAGCGGATCGAGGACGAGGCGAAGCGGATGGGTCTGCTGGTGGACGATCTGCTGCTCCTTGCGCGACTCGATCAGCAGCGGCCGTTGCAGCACCAGCCGGTCGATCTCCTGACGCTCGCGGGCGACTCCGTGCACGACGTACAGGCTGTTCAGCCCGGGCGGTCGATGAAGCTGCAGATCCTGCCCGACTCGTCTGCACCTGTGGTCGACGGGGACGAGGCGCGGTTGCGTCAGGTGCTCGGCAACCTGGTGAGCAACGCGTTGCACTACACGCCCATCGAGGCACCGATCACGGTGTCGGTCGGTACGCGTGACGGCGAGGCGATCCTCGAGGTCGCCGACACCGGTCCGGGCCTCAGTGCCGGCCAGAAGACCAGGGTCTTCGAACGCTTCTACCGGGCCGATTCAGCCCGAACCCGCTCCACCGGCGGCTCCGGCCTCGGCCTGTCCATCGTCGCCGCCCTGGTAGCAGCCCACAACGGCAAGGTAACCGTCACCGACACCCCCACCGGCGGCGCCACCTTCACCGTCCACCTCCCCCTCTCCCCCAACACCTGAAGGGGGTTGCCCTGCTTTCAACTGACCTTCGGCGATTTCTCCAGACCATCCAGTCGCCTGGCCATCATGTCGAGTGTCGGCCACGGAGGACCCTCGCGCAGCGAGCGCACGAATTCCTCCCCGAATCGCCTCCCGTTCGGAAACTGGTCGCCACGGTCCCAACGCCACGCTGCGACCATCGCGAGAACGAGCTGCCGGCACTCGTCCAGCAGTCCTTGGTCAACGCCCGGGTAGTGCTCGCAGACCGCCTCGGGAACATGGGCGAGATCGAACTCGACGGGTCCACGGCAGCACGTCTCGAAGTCGATGAACAACGCGCCCTTCTTCGTGCTGAGCACATTGCCTGGATGCGGCTCGCCGTGAAGTAGCTGCTCTTCGGCGCCGCGGTCGTCGATCGCCCGTCGCAGGCTTCCTAGTCTGCTGCTGAGGAACACGCGGTCTGCGTCGGCGAGCTCCGGCGAGAGATCCGGGTTGGCGACGATCTCTTCCGCCTCCGCGATTCGATCCGTGAACCGTGGGCTCGCCACCTCAACCTTGCGCATGCCGACGTGCAGCCGCTCCAGCGCCTCGGCGTAGTCGACTGGTGAGACGTCAGGTGTCACGGGCTCGTAGTAGATCCACAGCGTCACTGCGAAGCCATCGCGTGTGTACACAAGCGGGTCCACCCGAGGCTCCAAGACGCCCACCGGGGATCCGACCTCGGCGAGCCGTTGAGCGAGCTCGACTTCGAGCTGTGCAACCTCTTGCCCTACAGGGGCGACCCGGGCAAGGACGTCGCATGGCATCAGGCGCAGCGCCAGCTTGTTCGAGTTGTGGAGAACGATGGCATCGTTGGCCGGCAGGTCGAGCGATGCGGCGACCGAGATCGCGGCCGCGATCGCACGCGTGAAGTCTGGCATCTCCATGATCTGGGCAGACTACCTTCGTGATCTTGTCCGGTCCCCCCAATTTCTAGAGCGCGGGGAAGCTTCGGTTGGCGGATTCGCCGTGTTCCAGGACCTGGGCGGCGGGGCCGAGGATCTTGGGGTCGGGGTTGGCGACCAGTTCGAAGTCCTTGTCGGTGTAGTCGTACAGGCTGAGCACGTGGCGCATCGCCTCCAGGCGGGCGCGCTTCTTGTCGTTGCTCTTGACCACCGTCCACGGCGCGTGCGGCGTGTCCGTGTAGTGGAACATCGCCTCCTTCGCCTCCGTGTAGTCGCCCCATTTGTCCAATGCCGCCAGGTCCGTCGGCGACAGCTTCCACTGCCGCACCGGGTCGATCTGCCGGATCGTGAACCTGGTCTGCTGTTCCGCCTGCGACACCGAGAACCACAGCTTGACCAGCAGGATCCCCGACCGGACCAGCATCCGCTCGAACTCCGGCGCCTGCCGCATGAACTCCTGGTAGTCGTCGTCGGAGCAGAAGCCCATCACCCGCTCGACGCAGGCCCGGTTGTACCAGGACCGGTCGAACAGCACCAGCTCACCGGCGGCAGGCAGGTGCTTGATGTAGCGCTGGAAGTACCACTGCGTGCGTTCGCGATCGGTGGGCTTCTCCAGCGCGACGACGCGGGCGCCACGGGGATTCAGGTGCTCCATGAAGCGCTTGATCGTGCCGCCCTTGCCCGCGGCGTCGCGGCCCTCGAACACCAAGACGTGGCGCAGGCCGTTGGACTGGCTCCACTTCTGCAACTTGAGCAGCTCGATCTGCAGGAACCGCTTCTGCTCCTC
>NZ_DASRXP010000306.1:0-12927 GCF_035687465.1 Kribbella sp. | reverse complement strand
CCCCTCACAGAAGGAAACGCACTCATGTCCACCATTCATTTCACCGAGACGACCACGTCGACGCCGGTGCGCTTAACTCGCAGTTCCCGGGCAGCGAGCTCGGTCCGGACACGACCACCGTGATCACCTACCCGTGGGGTCGACCTCGCGATCAAGCCGGACAAGGCTCGCGCGGTCTTCGCCGCTGACATCCCGGCCCGCCAGGCGGCCGCCTTCGTCGCCGCCCAGCGTCCGGTCGCGGCCTCGGTCTTCACTGAGCCGGTCGAACGGACCGCCCCGGCCGCGCTGCCGAAGTACGCCGTCATCCCGACCGGCGACCACGCCATCGCCCCCGCTGCCGAGCGCTTCATGGCCGACCGGGCCGGCGCGAAGACGGTCGAGGTCAACGGCGCATCCCACCTGGTCGCCCTGTCCCAGCCGTCGGCCGTGACCCAAGTGATCGAGCGAGCCGCCCGTTGATCCCACCCCAGACCAAGCGCCACCCCAGACAAGCCGACCGGAGCCGTCCCGCTCCGGTCGGCTGGTGTGTGGCTCAGGCCGGTTCGCAGAACTCAACTGCTCAGGTGAATGCCGTCCACCAGCAGCCACAGGTTGCCGTCGGGGTCGCGGAACGAGGTGTGGGCGAACCCGTCCTGGCAGGCGGTGATCGGGCCCGGCGCAGCGCCTCGCGCCTGCAGTTCGGCGGCGGCTGCTTCGACGTCGGGGACGGTCAGGATGCCGACCGTCGATCCCGGCTCGGCCGAGCTGATGCCGGTGCCGATGACGATCGAGCACAACGATCCCGGCGGGGTCAGCTGGACGACCCGCCGGCCCTCACCGGCTACCTGGTCGAGATCCGGGCGAAACCCCAGGGCACGGTAGAAGTGCCGGGTCCGGTCGATGTCCGACACTGGTACGACGATTGCCTCGAGCCTCTGCTCCACGGCTTCACTCCTTGAACGTTCCTCCTCCGAGGGTCGCTCGCGGACGGTGTCGTCGCGCCCGTGGAAGTCCCTGGTCCCCGTGCTCAGGCGGAGCGGGTCAGCGCGGTGCGGAGCTGGCGGCGCGACGTGATGCCGAGTTTGGAGAAGGTCTTGCGCAGATGCCACTCCACTGTGCGGGGGCTGATGAACAGCTGCGCGGCGATCTCCGGGTTGGTCAGGCCGTCCCGGGCCAGGCCGGCGATCTGCGCCTCCTGCGCGGTGAGGTCGTTGAGCGTGTCCGGCGTGCGTTTGCGGACCGTCTCGCCGGTGGCCAGAAGTTCGTGGCGGGCCCGTTCGGCGAAGGCCTCGAGTCCCATCCCGACCAGCAGCTCATGGGCCGGCCGCAGCTGATCACGGGCGTCGACGCGACGTCCCTCGCGCCGCAGCCACTCGCCGTACAGCAGGTGCGCTCGGGCGACCTCGACGCGGAGGCTGGTCCGGCTGAGGTGGTCGATCGAGGCGCGATAGGCGTCCTCGTCACCGTCGAGGAGAGCGCGGACCCGCGCCTCCATGCCGCGGCCCCAGTCGGTCGGGGTGGCGGTGGTGCGCTCGGTCAGCCAGGCGAGGGTGGACTCGACGAGCTTGGTGTCGCCGGTGCGCGAGGCCGCCTCGGCGAGTTCGCCGACAACCAGGACGCCGTACCCGATGACGTCCTGCTCGAAGACGCGGAGCGCGGCGTCGCGGGCGGCGTCGTACCGGCCGAGGCCGTTTGGAGGACGGCGGTCGCGTACATCGCGAAGTCCACCATCCGGCCCTGTTCCCGCTTGGTCGCGGCCCGGCTGGTGGCGTCGATCAGCTCGGTCGCCACCGTCTCGTCGCCGCGGAAGGCCGCGAGGAGGAGACCGCCGAACCCGACCTGCGGGTTGCCGGTGGCGGCCGCGATCTGGCGGTCTTCCTCGACCAGGCCGGCCGCTGCGGCGAGGTCGCCGGCGAGGCACTGGAGATTGGCGCGGAAGTTCAGCGCGAACTGCAACTGGATGAGCGCACCGGTCTGGCGTGCCATCCGGTCCTGCCGGATCGAGAGCTCGTTGGCGGCGTCGAAATCCCACACCTCGATCGCGATGATGCCGCTGGCCCGGTTCCCGGCGAGCCAGAGCCAGCTGCTGACGTCCTCGGCGCGGAGTACGGCATGGCGTGCCTCGTCCAGAGCCTTGGTCAGGTCCGGCGCCGCCGCCGTGTAGCCGCGCAGGATCCGTACTGCGAAAGCCTGGAGCAGGAGGTCGGCCGCGGGCGCCGGGTCCGCCGGGGGAGGGGCGGCGGCTGCCGCGAAGGCCAGAATGCCGGGAGCCTCCGGTCCGCTGGCCCAGATCGCGGCCGACATCGCCTCCAGATAGGTCATCCGCGCCCTGGCGGCGTCGTGCGGTTCGAGGCGTCGGGCGGCGTCTAGCAAGGTGCGGGCCGCGTCGCGCGCGTGCCCCTGATCGAAGGCGATCTGTCCGCGGAGTTGCTCGACCTCGGCCGCGCGGAACGGATCCGGCGGTCCGGCGGCCACACTGCTGAGCAGACCCAGCGCCGCGTCCAGTGCACCCGAGCCGCGCTTTGCCGTCGCTGCGGCCAGTGCCCGCTCGGCCCGGCGGCCTGGATCTGGGGTCAACTCCGCGGAGCGCTCGAGGAACGCGGCCGCCGCGTAGAAGCCGCCGCGTGCCTGCGCCCTTGCGCGGACTGCTCGAGCTCGGCGGCGACCTCCTCGTCGGGCCGCGCGGTCGCCTGGGCCCGGTGCCAGGCCCGCCGGTCAGGATCGGTAGCGGCATCGGTGACGTCCGCCAGCGCCTGGTGGACCGCCTGCCGATCCTGAGGCGATGCCATCCGGTACGCCGCCGACCGCACCAGCGGATGCCGGAAGCGGACCTGCTGGCCGAAGGTGATCAGCCCGGAGGCGATCGCGGCCGTCGCCGGATCCGCGCCCAGCCCGAGCCGTTCCGCCGCCCGCCAGAGCAGGGTTGCGTCACCGAGTGGTTCCGCGGCCGCTGTCAGCAGGAGCAGCCGGGTGTCGGCAGGTAGTGGTTGGAGACGCCGGACGAAACCGTCCTCGATCCGGCTGACCAGTGACCCCGGGCTGAGGCCTTCCGCCAGTTCCGCCGCACTCCAGGCCTGGGGCAGCTCCAGGAGGGCCAGCGGGTTGCCGTTGGTCTCGGCCACGATCCGGTCCCGTACGCGCGGGTCGATCGGTCCCGGCAGGACCGATTCCAGCAACGCCCGCGCGTCGGTGTCGTCGAGACCGCCGATCTCGAGTTCGGCCAGGCCGGTCAGTTCGTGGTCTTCGCCGTCGCGGACGGCGAAGACCATCACCACCGACTCGGCCGCGAGCCGCCGGGCGACGAATGCGAGGATCCGCGCCGACATCAGGTCGAGCCACTGGGCGTCGTCGATGATGCACAGGACCGGCTGTCGCGCGGCGGCATCGGACAGCAGATTCAGGACGGCGAGGCCGATCAGGAAACGATCCGGGGTCGGCCCGGTCACCTGACCGAACGCCGTACCGAGGGCTTCGTGCTGAGGCGGCGGCAGGCGGTCGATGTGGTCCAGGAACGGCTGGCAGAGTTGATGGAGTCCGGAGTACGCGAGCTCCATCTCGGACTCGATCCCGACAGCGCGGGCGATCCGGCAGGTCTGACTGCGGTTCACCAGGGATTCGAGCAACGCCGACTTGCCGACGCCGGCCTCACCACGCAGTACCAGGGCGTCGCTCCGGCCTGTCCGCGCGGCGCTGAGCAGCCCGTCCAGTACTGCGCTCTCTCGCTGTCTACCACGGAGCCCATGATCGACCACCGAAACAGGCTTTCATCCGGGACGAACCGGCGCAACGGCGACCCTCAGACGGTGGTTGCTCCGACCAGGATCACGGGACCACGGGCAAGACGCAGCACGTTCTCCGACGCCGAGCCGCGCCGGTCTGGCCCGAGTACGGTCAGCGCGGCCGCTGCTGACTCGGTCAGTACTGCGCTGTCGACCGGCCCGCGAGTGACCCGCCATCGCACGTCGATCTCGGGATAGGCCAACTGCCAGATCCGCACCGCGCCCTCGAGGTCACTGGCTGTGGCGTCGACGATCGTCAGTCCGGCGCCCCGACGTCGAGCGGCCCGGAAGCCGAACCCCACTGCCTGCTGGGTACCGTCGCCTTCGACCCCTCTGTCGACCCCTCTGTCGACTCCGACGACGACTCGGCCCGCTGAGGGACCGACGGCGGTCTGGTCTGACAACCCGATCACCGCTACGGAGGCCGTCGTACGGCCGAACGGATCGAGGACGCGCGGCCAGCGGAACGTATGCACGATCCGCAACTCGGAGCCCCGGGCAGCAGCCTCGGCCGCGGCCCACTCGATCGTGTCCGCGTCGCCGCGAGGATCGTCGCTCACACCAGGGCAAACCCCTGGCCCGCACCCTGGTGGCCCTGGTTACTTAATCGCGTCAAGAATCCATCGCGCCGGATCTTGACATCTCCTCCGGCAGCCAGCAAGGTTCCAATATCCTATCCGATCTGTGGTTGTCGCCCGGGGGGCCTCATCCTGCGATCAGCTGTTGAACCACTAAGAGAGGGTCACCGCTCATGACCAGGTTCCTTCGAAACAAGGCGACGCGAGGCATCCTCGCGGGGGTCGTCGCCGCCGTCGTCCTGCCGGTCGGCCTGTCGGCCTCCGCCGCACGAGATCCGCGCGGAGCACCTACCCCGCCGAGCGCTGCCAACTCCGCCAAGGGCGCCACCACCTCGGCGAGCGACTCGGCCGCGAGCATTTCCACGCCTGCGAACGTCAGTACCGAGGCGAGCCCGTCGCTCGGACCGGCGGGGGCGGCTGCGAACAAGCCCTACATGGGCTGGAGCAGTTACAGCATGCAGGTGTACTCGAACGACGGCGGCAACTGGATCAACGCGGCTCAGATCATCGCGCAGTCGGATGCGATGAAGAAGAAGCTCCAGCCGTACGGGTACAAGTACATCAACATCGACGCGGCCTGGAACGGCGGCGTCGACGGCTACGGCCGGCCCGTGCCGAGCACGAAGCTGTACCCGAACGGCTTCCAGGCGGTGATCGACCACATCCACGCGAACGGCCAGAAGGTCGGGATCTACAGCATCCCGGGCATCTCGAAGGCTTTGCTGGACGCCAACCTTCCCGTCTACGGCGCCCCGGGGTGCACAACGGGAAACCTGGCCAAGCAACCCCTGCAGCAGGGGGACTACTGGGGCTTCGGCTACCGCGTCGACATGACGAACCCGTGCGCCCAGAAGTACATCGACTCCATCGCCGATCTCTTCGCCTCCTGGGGCATCGACTTCCTGAAGTTCGACAGCGTGACGCCGGGCTCCGGCAAGAACGACCTCTCCCTCGACGCACGCGACGAGGTCAAGGGCTGGTCGCAGGCGCTCGCCCGTCACAAGATCTGGCTCGAACTGTCCTGGGCCCTCGACATCAACTACGCGGACTACTGGAAGCAGTGGGCGAACGGCTGGCGGCTCAACTGGGATGTCGAGTGCTACTGCCCGGGTGAGGCGCTGACGGCCTGGGCCAACATCTCGCGGCTCTTCCCCAACGTGGCTGACTGGTGGCGCCATGGTGGACCGGGCGGATGGAACGACCTCGACTCCCTGAATGTCGGCAACGGCACGATGGACGGGTTGACCAAGGACGAGCGCCGTACGGCGGCGACGTTGTGGGCGGTCTCCGCAGCCCCGTTCTACATCGGCAACGACATGACCAAGCTCGACTCGTACGGGCTGGAACTGCTCACGAACCCCGAGGTCATCGCGGTCAACCAGGCCGGGCGTCCCGCGCAGCCGGTGTCGACCAAGAGCAACAAGCAGGTGTGGTACTCGCTCAACGCGGACAGCTCGTACAACGTCGCCATCTACAACCTCGGGACCACCGAGGCCAACATCACCGCGAACTTCGCGGATCTCGGACTGGATGGCTCCGCGACGGTTCGCGACCTGTGGGCCAGGAAGGATCTGGGACAGTTCTCGTCCAGCTACACCGCGGCGCTCGTGCCCCCGCACGGTGTCCGGCTGCTCAAGGTCACGCCGCAGAAGAAGGCGGCGATCCGCGTCAACGACGATGACCTGCGGGTCTCGTACGACGGCGCCTGGCAGCGCAACGGGAACAACGAGGTACCGGCAGTCTCGGAGCCGTTGACGGTTGCGGTGACGGACTCGGGGACCCCTCCGGCCGCTCCGCAGGCGGCCACGTCGGGCATCCGGACCGTTGACCTGAACGACAACGACCCGGGAATCGTCTACACGGGTTCGTGGAGCACCAGTACGGGCCGCGGGTTCGGTGACTATCAGGACGACGTGCACTGGACGGAGACCCAGGGCGACGCCTTCTCGTACAGCTTCGTCGGCAACGGTGTCGACTTCGTGACGGAGAAGGACCCCTCGCAGGGTGAGGTCGAGATCTACGTCGACGGTGCGTTGAAGGCGACGGTGGACACCCACGCCGACACGCGCTCGGCGCAGCAGGTGGTGTACAGCATCTCGGACCTGCCGAACGGAACCCACACGATCCGCGGGGTGAAGAAGTCGGGTCAGTTCATGCTGGTCGACAAGCTGGTCATCCGGCAGGAGAGCCTGCTGAACCCCGGTACCGCGGCCTTCGACAAGGCAGCTCAGGCCGATGTCAGCACCGAGATCGCGCGCGATCCTGGTGAGCTGCTCTCGATCGCGAATGCCGGCAAGGCTCTGGTCAAGGGCACCGACTACACCGTCGCCGGCAAGGTCGTGACGATCAAGAAGGCGTACCTGGCGACTCAGCCGGTCGGTAGTACGAAGCTGGACTTCAGCTTCCGCGGTGACTACCGCGACGACGTGCACGCCACGACAGCCAATGGTGCAGCGGTCAACTTCACCTTCAAGGGCACCGGGGTCGACTGGACGACGGCGCTGGCGCCGGATCAGGGCGAAGCCGACGTCTACCTCGACGGCAAGCTCGTGACCCGGGTGAATCTGCACGGCGATGCAAGGGTCACTCAACGGCAGGTGTTCACCAAGACCGGGCTGAAGGACGCGCAGCACACCCTGCGCATCGTGAAGGTCTCGGGTGACGTGCTCCGGAACGACCTGATCCGGTACACGCTCGCGAAGTAGTCCTCCGAGAAATGCCCTCGCGGGCTGGGTGATCCGCTGCTCCGGATCACCCAGCCCGCGAGTTGGTGGAAGATAGGGCGATGAGTCAACGGTCGGTCTGCATCGTCACGGGTGGGGGCGGGGTCCGGATCGGCAGCGGGATCTGCCGCGCGCTCGGAGCCAAGGGATGGACCGTGGTGGTCGGGGACCGGGATCTCCAGAGCGCCGAGGCGGTGGTCGACGAGCTGCGCGCGGAAGGGGCGAGCGCAGTACCGATGGCTTTGGACGTCACGGATGCCGAGTCGGTGCGGGAAGTGGTGGCTGCGACAGCGGCCGAGTTCGGGCGACTCGATGGCCTGGTCAACAGTGCGGGGGTTGGACTGCGCAAGCTTGGTGGCGAGGCGACGCCTGAAGAGTTCGACCGGCTGCACGAGATCAACTACCGCGGGCCGTGGACCTGCATCCGCGAAGTCCTGCCGATCATGCTGCAGAACGGCGGCGGCACCATCGTCAACATCGGCTCGGTCCACGCGGCCGGCGCCGCTGAGACCTTCACCCTGTACGCCGCCACCAAGGCCGCGCTGGCTGCCCTGACGCGGGGGATCGCGCGGGACTACGGCCGCCAGAACATCCGCTGCAACATCGTCCACCCGGGAGCGGTGGAGAGCCGCGGCAACGAGCACCTGCTCGCCGACTTCGTCGCGACCAAGCAGATGCTGCCGACCGCGATCGAGGGGATCGACATCGGCAACGCGGTCGCCTTCCTGCTCTCCGCGGAGGCTCGCGCCATCACCGGCGCGGAACTCTTCGTCGACGCCGGCACCACCGCCATGCTCTTCGAGCAATCAGGCGGCTGACTGGCCGCGGCGGGTGCTGAGGACGGCGAAGGCGATGGTGGCGAGGGTGGTCAGGGCGGCTGGTACGAAGAAGACGTGGGGGAGTCCGATGGCCGCTACGCCGATGCCGCCGATCGTGCCGCCGATGGCGGAGCTGACGGGAATGGCACTGAGGAAGATGCCGGAGGCGGTGCCGACGCCCTCGGGGTAGAGCCGTTGTGCGATCGACACTCCGAGTGCTCCGACGCAGGCCCAGAGACCGGCCGTCAGTGCTTGTCCGAGGAACAGTGCGCCGACTGAGCCGGCTGTTGCGTAGGCCAGGTTTCCGGCCAGGCCCAGTGCGGCTCCGCCGGTCATGACCCACAGCGCCCCGAATCGGTCGGCCAGCCTGGCCACCAGGGGCAGTAGCAGCAACTCCAGCAGAGGCTGGATTCCGATCACCGCGCCACGCATGGAGTCGGAGACGTGGAGCTCTTCGGCCATGTAGATGGGCAGGTAGCCGAACTTGATCGTGTCGCCGGTCATCGCCAGGACGCAGACAGCGGTGAAGACGAGCAACGGCATCATCTGGTCGATCTGCCGGTGGCCCTCGGGGCGCGGACGGAGCGCCACGTCGTGGTAGCGCTCCACCCGTTGCCGGCCGAACGGGAAGATCTGAGCGAACGTGCAGGCGGCGGTCGCCAGCAGCAGGGCGCGAAGGCCGAAGACGCCGCCGAACCAGCTGCCCAGCACCGGTCCGAGGATCCAGCCCGTGGTGAAGGCCATCCGGATGGTCGCGACGACGCCGTTGTCGGCCTTCGTCGGGCGCCGGCTCAGTTCGTCGCGGGTCGCCGCGAACAGCAGCGCCATGGACCCGCCGCCGACACTCAGCGCGACGGCGCTGATGACGAAGGGGAGCCAGACCGTGGTCGCGGCCGCCATCGCGAGCCACCCGATGGTGCCGACCAGGGCGCACAGCCGGAACCAGAGCAGCCGCTCGGGGGTTCTGTCGGACAACCGGCCGATCAGGAACCCGGCCAGCGGGGCGGCCAGGTTCGTCACGTAGTACAGGCCGGCCACGGGCAGCGGCGTACCCAGCTCGCGCACCATGAACAGCGTCAGCTGAGGTGTCGCGGCCGACATCCCGATGCCCGCGATCAACAAGGACAAGAACGCCGAACGATAGAACGGCGACCGGACGACAATGCTCACCGCGGACTCGGACCGGTCGCGCATCTTCCGCCTAAGTCAGGACAACAGTCACCGAACCCTATCCGGGGGTTCGTGGTTGCACTCCCAGCGTCTCGACGTTCGGGCCCTCCCACCGGCCGATACGCGGTCTATGTTCGGAAGATGGCCACCGGATCCCACCGATCCTGACCTGCCGATCCTCGAACTCGCGGATGCAGGCGATATGGAGGGCGCTTTGGAGGGTGCCGGTTGGCTCACCGCGGAGAACATGCGGCTGTTCGCCCTGGATCTTCGTGACACCCTGCGTGGTTACGACGGCTATGCCCGTGACAACGTCGCCTGGGGTGGCGATTGGGACGTCGATCCTGCCCACCTCGAGGTGCCGACCTGGCTGTGGTGACCATCCGGTGAGGGATTGTCCGGCCGCGACGCGTTGACCCGCACATCAGCCACTCGTAGGTTCGAAAACGAGGCCCGTGATCCGTTGCTCCGGGCACATCTCAAGGGGGGCCCATCGTGGCCAGAAATCGCAGTGCCCTGTCTCGCGTCAAACTCGCCGTCGGAGCGGTCCTTGTGCTCGCTCTGCTCACGCCGACCACCGGAGCCGCCGTCTCTGCGGTGACGCGCGGTCCGGCCGTGACGAGCGGTACCGCGGCGATGAGTGGCAACGCGGTGGTCCGGTGGAACGAGATTGCCGCGAAAGCAGCGCTCGCCACCACCCTCGCGCCTACGCTCAACCCACTGCACGAGTCCCGGATGTACGCGATGATGCACATCGCCATCCACGACGCACTGAACGCCATCTCTCATCGCTCGCGTCCCTACGCCTTCCAGGGCCGCGCGCGGCACGCATCGCCCGATGCCGCTATCGCCGCCGCCGCGAGGACGACCTTGGTCGCCGCGCTGAACGACCTCACGCCACCGTTCACCGACACCGCCGGCGCGATCGCCGGCGTGGAGTCTGCCTACACCGCCGCACTGGCTGCCATTCCCGACAGCTCAGCGAAGCAGGAAGGCATCGCCCTCGGAAAGAAGTCGGCATACACCATCCTGGCCAAGCGGGCTGACGACGGCGCCTCAACGGTCCTGCTGGTCGACACCGGCTTCCCGCAGGGCGTCAACCCCGGCGAGTACCGGTTCACCCCCGCTACGCCGTTCGCCTTCGCGCCGACCTGGGGAGAGGTGAAGCCGTTCGCACTCAGGTCCGCCGGGCAGTTCAAGGTGGAGCCGCCCTTCGCGCTCGGTTCGAAGCGGTACACCGCCGACTTCAACGAGGTGAAGCGACTCGGTGGTGACGGCACCACCACGCCGAGCGAACGCACCGCCGACGAGACCCGGATCGCCCGGTTCTGGGTGGAGAGTTCACCGTTGCTGTGGAACCGCCTCGCCCGCCAGTTGGCAACGGCCCGGCACCTGGATCTCTGGCAGAGCGCCCGCCTGTTCGGCCTGCTCGACATTGCCCTGACCGATGGGTACATCGCGACCTTCGACGTGAAATACAAGCTGCTGTTCTGGCGCCCGGTCACCGCGATCCAGCTGGCCGCCACGGACGGCAACCCCGCCACCGCGGCCGACCCGACCTGGACCCCGCTGGTGCCCACCCCGCCGATCCCGGACCACGACTCCGGCCACAGCGTCGAGGGCGGCGCCGCGGCCGCAGTATTCCGCGGCTTCTTCAAGACAGACCGGATGAACTTCTCGCTGTGCAGCTTCACTGCCTTGCCAGGCAGCACCTGCACCGACGCCAACCCGGCGATCCGCCACTTCACCAGCTTCTCCCAGGCCTCCAACGAGAACGCCCGCTCCCGGGTCCTGGTCGGCTTCCACTTCACGCACGCCACCACCGTGGGCGCCAAGCACGGCACGAAGATCGGTCAACTCGCCGTCAACAGTTACCTCCAACCCCGGCACTGACCGTTGCCCTGAGGCAACTCTCGGCTTGACGGTCCGGGCGGCCAGCCGGCCGCCCGGACCGCAGCTGAGGACGATCTCGGAATGAACCCGCCACCCGTCGTGTTGACATGTCAACCAAGGCACGCATAATTGACAGGCAACCAGAGGGGAAGGACGGCTGATGAGTGACCTCTTGTTCGGCCTCGACACTTTCGGTGACGTTCCGGAGGATGACGAGGGCCGGCTGGTCTCGGATGCGGCGGCGATCCGCCAGGTGGTCGAAGAGGGAGTGCTCGCGGACCAGCTCGGCGTCGACGCCATCGCGCTCGGCGAGCACCATCGGCCGGAGTACTCGATCTCCACTCCGGAGACGGTGCTGGCCGGGATCGCGGCACGCACCTCGCGGATCAAGCTCGGGTCCGGCGTGACTGTGCTGAGCTCTGACGATCCGGTCCGGGTGTACCAGCGCTTCGCGACGGTGGACGCGATCTCGAACGGGCGGGCGGAGGTCATCCTCGGCCGTGGCTCGTTCACCGAGTCCTTCCCGTTGTTCGGGTACGACCTGGAGGACTACGAGGTCCTGTTCGAGGAGAAGCTTCAGCTGTTCGTCCAGTTGCTCGACGAGAAGCCGGTCACCTGGAGTGGGACCACCCGGGCCGCGCTGGAGAACGCCGATGTCTATCCCAAGACCGAGTCCGGCCGCCTGACGACGTGGGTCGGCGTCGGTGGAACGCCACAGTCAGTCGTGCGGACGGCGTACTACGGTCTGCCGCTCATGCTGGCGATCATCGGTGGGTCGCCGGAGCGGTTCGCGTCGTACGTCGATCTGTACCGGCGGGCAGCCGAGCAGTTCGGCAACGTCGCGCTGCCGGTGGGGATGCACTCGCCGGGCTTCATCGCCGACACCGATGAGGAGGCGAAGGAGGTGTTCTGGCCGCGGTACAAGGTCATGCGTGACCGGATCGGGGCGTTGCGCGGCTGGCCGCCGGTGAAGCGTGCGGAGTTCGACGCCGAGGTCGCCCACGGTTCGATGTACGTCGGTTCGCCGGAGACCGTGGCACCCCGGATCGCCGACGCGGTGAAGAAGCTGGACGTCGGACGGTTCGACCTGATCTACAGCGCGGGCTCGGTGCCGGTCAGCGCCCGCCTGCAGACGGTCGAGTTGTACGGCACGAAGGTGATCCCGATGGTCCGCGAGTTGCTGGCCTCGGAGCAGTCATGAAGGCCACCATCGGCATCCTCGGCGCCGGCAAGGTCGGCACGGTGCTCGCCCGCCTCGCGGTCGCGGCCGGGTATCGCGTCCTGATCGCCGGCTCGGGGGAGGTGTCGAAGATCGCGCTGATCGTCGAGGTGATCACCCCCGGAGCCGTCGCGACCTCGGCGGCCGACGTCGCCGAGCGGGCCGACGTGGTCGTCCTCGCGCTGCCACTCGGCAAGTTCCGCACCATCCCGGCCGAGGCGTTGCAGGGCAAGCTCGTGATCGACGCGATGAACTACTGGTGGGAGGTCGACGGCATCCGGGACGACCTCACCGACGCGCGCACGTCGTCCAGCGAGATCGTCCAGGACTTCCTGTCTGGCGCACGCGTGGTCAAGGCGTTCAATCACATGGGGTACCACGACCTCGAGGACGGCGCCCGCCCGGCTGGAGCGGCAGACCGCAAGGCGATCGCCATTGCGGGGGAGGCCGCCGACGCTGAAGCGGTCGCGGAGATTGTCGACGCGCTCGGGTTCGACCCGGTGGTAGCCGGGCCGCTGGCCGAGGGTGTGCGCTTCGGTCCGGATACCGACCTGTTCGGCGCCAACGTCGACGCCGATGAGGTCCGCGCGCTGCTGGACCGCTTCCCGGACACCCAACGCGGCCAACTCATCACCCAAGCCAGCGCAACCGAGGACGATGCCGCAGCCTGACTAGACGGACAGGCAGGCGGCACCCTGGGCCGCCTGCCTGAACCCGCCCGTCTAGGGGTTACTTCTCGTGGGGAGCCTTGTAGGTCTTGGCCTGGTC
>NZ_DASRXP010000305.1:0-17689 GCF_035687465.1 Kribbella sp. | reverse complement strand
CGCGTAGCTGCGTCCTTCCCTGGTCGACGTGGTGGGTGTCAAGGGTCGAACTTGTTCGAGCCCGAAGGGCCGCGAAGCGCCCTTGACACCCACCACGTCGACTAGCACACTCCCGCAGCGGAGACCGCGCAACCACACTGCTAATGCGCAGGGCACAGCCACATCCCCGATGCGCCACGCGGAACCACATTGCCAATGCGTCGGCGCAACCACACTGCCAATGCGCAGGGCACATCCACATCCCCAATGCGCCACGCGGAACCACATTGCCAATGCGTCGGCGCAACCACATTGCCAATGCAGACGGCGCAACCACCCGTCGCCGCGGCACGTGGGTAGTCATTCACGCAGTTGCTGGCGGCAACTACTTGTGGGGTGACCGAGTACCCGATGTGGGTGAGGAGTGGCGTGGAGGGCTCGCCTATGCCTATCCTGGGCGAGTGAACACGATGAAGCTGCAGCAGTGGTGGGCCGCCTGAGGCGGATCCTCCTAGCGTTCACGCGCATCCAAGGCCGCCTTGCCGAGGCGGCCTTTTTCATGCCTTCGGTGAGGCCAGACTCCGAAGGAACAAGACCATGACCTCGCTTTCCGGCATCACCCCGTCCGGCCGTCTGACGCTGGGCAACCACCTCGGCGCGCTGCGCCGGTTCACCGATCCTGACGGGTTCTACTTCGTCGCGAACCTGCACGGGATGACGACCAAGCATGATCCCCGGCGGCTCGCCGCACTCACGCGGGAGACTGCCACGCTGATGCTCGCCGCCGGCCTTCCACCTGGCACGGTGTTCGTCCAGTCGGACGTTCCCGCGCACGCGCAGCTCGCCTACCTGCTCGAGTGCACCTCGTACGTCGGGGAGCTGTCCCGGATGATCCAGTACAAGGAGAAGGGCAACGGCAGACCCATGACCCGAGCCTCCCTGCTCACCTATCCCTGCCTGATGGCCGCCGACATCCTGCTCTACGGCACCGACCGCGTCCCGGTCGGCGGCGACCAGGACCAGCACGTCGAGCTGGCCCGGGATGTCGCGATCCGGTTCAACCGGGAGTACGGCGAGACGTTCGTCGTACCCGAGCTCCAGAAGGCGGCCCTGGCGATGCGGATCAAGGATCTCGCCAGCCCCACCACGAAGATGAGCAAGTCGGACACCGATGACGCCGTCGGCACGATCCGGTTGCTGGACCCGCCGGACGTGATCCGCCGGCAGGTGATGCGGGCGGTGACGGATTCCGACGGCGAGGTTCGCCACGACGAGGCGGCGAAGCCCGGGATCACCAATCTCCTGGAGATCCTGGCCGCCTGCACCGACGGAGACCCGGTCCGGATGGCGGACGCGTACTCGTCGTACGGGCAACTGAAGGAGGATGTCGCCGAGGCCGTGCTGAGTGTGATCGAGCCGCTGCAGAAGGAGTACGCCGTGCTGGCGGCCGATCCCGGGACGGTCGACGGGATCCTCGCGCAAGGGCGGGATCGGGCGATCGAGGCGAGCGCGCCGCGACTCCGGGCTGCGGTCCGGGCGATGGGTTTGGCAGGATCGCCTGTGTGAGTGTGCAACTGCGGGTGGCGACCTTCAACATCCGGAACTCCTCGGCGCCGGATGGTGACGACTCCTGGCCGGTACGGCGTGAGTCGACCGCGGCAGCCATCTTCGCCCTGGACGCGCACGTGGTCGGGTTGCAGGAGGTGCTGCCTGATCAGCTCGGCTTCCTGCGGGAGCGGTTCCCTCGCTGGGTGATCGCGGGCTGCGGCCGGGACGACGGGGTCCACGGGGGTGAGCATTCGGTGGTGATGGTCAGCCCTGGTGACTGGCAGGTCGAGGCGCACGAGACGCGCTGGTTGTCGGCCTCACCGTCGGAACCCGGGTCGGTCGGCTGGGACGCCGACCTGACCCGGATCGCGACGATCGTGCGGCTGCGGCATGCCGATGGGACGCAGGTGGGAGTCGTCAACACCCACTACGACCATGCGGGCGAGGTCGCGCGGGTGGAGTCCTCGCGCTTGCTGGCCGGGTGGACGGCAGCCGAGCCCGACCGGCCGTGGATTCTGCTGGGCGATCT
The DNA here is from genome assembly GCF_035687465.1 of Kribbella sp. NCBI lineage: Bacteria > Bacillati > Actinomycetota > Actinomycetes > Propionibacteriales > Kribbellaceae > Kribbella > Kribbella sp. The sequence goes on along the minus strand of NZ_DASRXP010000305.1, from coordinate 15,633 downwards.
GAACGCTGAGCCAGGATCCGCGCCGCTGAAGGCGCTGACCGACGCGGGCTGGATCGACGCGGTGCCGGCCTCGGAGGGCGGCACCGAACACGCCTTCACCGGCGCGAGAGATGGCGACCGCATTGATCACATCCTGATCAACAAGGAGTGGCAGGTGGTCGACGCGGCGGTCTCCTACTACCGCCCCGACGGCCGCCTGCCCAGCGACCACTGGCCCGTCGCCGCCACCCTCCGTCTGCCCTAGCTAGAGCTTGTTGAAGACTTCCTCGCGGAGCCGCTCCAGCGCGTCGAAGCGGCGGGCGCCGTCGCCCAGGTACATGTCCGGGACCAGCAGTTCGTCGATCCCGGCCTCCGGGTACTGCGCGATCGTGTCGAGCACGAACTCGGCCGAGCCCATGATCACCGGCCGCCCGGCTGCTACCAGCCGGTCACGGCGTTCGGTCGCCTCGGTGTCTCCGGGGACGACGATCTCGATCATCGCCTGGCTGGAGCGGCGGACCGTCGACGGATCCCGGCCGATCTTCGCGCAGTGCTCGGCGAACACCTTGCCCTTGTGCACCGCCACCTCCGGCAGCCCCCAGTGGTTCCATTCGTCCGCGTACTTCGCGACGATGCCAAGGGCAACCTTCTCCCCCGAGGCGCCGATCAGGATCGGCACGTTCCGCGGCTTCGGCTCCAGCGGCGCGTTGGTCAACTGGTAGAACTTGCCATCGAAGGTGGTCCGGTCCTGGGTGAACAACCCCTTGAAAACCTGGCACGCCTCCTCGAACCGCGCCAGCAATTCCCGCACCGGCGGCAGCTCGATGCCGTAGACCTGGTGTTCGTTGACCTGCCACCCGGCGCCGATGCCGAGCACGAACCGGCCGTTGCTCAGCTGGTCCAACGTGGCGGCCGCGTTCGCCACCACGGCGGGATGCCGGTAGGTGTTGCCCAGCACCATCGTGCCGATCCGCACCCGCTCGGTGCGCGCCGCGAGCCCTGCCACCACCGCGAGACATTCGTTGACGGGGACCGAGAGAGCGTCCCCGTTCGGCATGAAGTGATCGGCGATCCAGACGCCGTGCCACCCGGTGCGCTCGGCGTACTCCGCGCCTTCGAGGATCGACGGCCAGGTCCGGCCCGCTGACGGCCACAAGGAGAAGTCCATACAAACAAGCCTATGCCGCGAACCTGCGGGTCAGGTTAAGCGGTTGTTTCCGAGGGCCGACATCGGCTCGCGGCCCGGCGGCTGGGTCGGCGGCGGCAGCAGAGGCTTCGGCTTCACGACCTTCCGGGTCACCGGCTTGTCGCACGTCACTGTGACCTCCTCACCCATGTGCAGGAGGCTGAGGCTGGCGTCGGGCCCGTCGTGCACCGTGTAGGTGACCTCCTGCTGGTCGATCTCGACCCGCAGCCGCACTCCCCGCCAGCGGATCGAGAAGGCCAGGCCGGCCATGCCGTCCGGGAGCGCGGGCCTGAACGAGAGCGCGCCGTCGCGTTCCCGCAGTCCCCCGAAGCCGGCGACCAGCGCCGTCCAAGCGCCCGCCAGGGACGCCATGTGCAGCCCATCGCCTGTGTTCGAGTGCAGGTCGCGCAGGTCGATCAGCGCCGCCTCGTAGGCGTAGTCGAAGGCCAGGTCGAGATGACCGACCTCTGCCGCCGCCACCGCCTGCACGCAGGCGGACAGCGACGAGTCGCGCACCGTCAGCCGTTCGTAGTAGTCGAAGTTGCGGGCCTTCTCCTCCGCGGTGAACGCGTCACCACACCAGTAGGTCGCCAGCATCAGGTCGGCCTGCTTGATGACCTGCTTGCGGTACAGATCGAAGTACGGCGCGTGCAGCATCAACGGGTACTTGCCGCGGGACTTCTCGAAGTCCCACTCGGCGTAACCGGTGAAGCCTTCCGACTGCGGATGCACCTGGAGCTCTTCGTCGTACGGGATGTAGACGGCGGCAGCCGCGTCCCGCCAGGAGGCTTCCTCCTCGGTATCCACCTCCAGCAGGCGAGCCTTCACCGGATGGTTTGCCGCGACCTCGGCCGCGGAACGGAGGTTCCTCGCGGCCATCAGGTTGGTGAAGACGTTGTCGTCCGCCACCGCGCTGTACTCGTCCGGTCCGGTGACGCCCGACAGATGCCACTTCCCATGAAGGTCGTGGTGTCCCAGCGACATCCAGAGTCGAGCTGTCTCGACCAGCAGTTCGAGGCCGACCTCCTCGAGGAACTGGTCGTCGCCGGTGGCGCTGTGGTACCGCATCACGGCTTCGGCGATGTCTGCGTTGATGTGGAAGGCCGCAGTACCGGCCGGCCAGTAGGCCGAGCACTCCTGCCCGCGGATGGTGCGCCACGGGAACGCCGCGCCCTCGAAGCCGAGCGCGGAGGCTCGTTCCTTGGCCATCTCGATGGTCGAGAGACGCCAGCGCAGTGCGTCCGCGGCGGCGTCCGGCATCGTGTAGACGAGCACCGGCAGGACGAAACCCTCGGTGTCCCAGAAGGTGTGGCCGTCGTAGCCGGCACCGGTCAGGCCCTTGGAGGGAATCGCTCGCCGCTCGGCCCGGGCGCCTGCCTGCAGGACGTGGAACAGCGCGAACCGAACCGCCTGCTGCAGCTCGGGATGCCCTTCGACCTCGACATCCGCGGCATCCCAGAAGTCGTCCAGGAACGTGCGCTGCTGCTTGACCAGTCCCTCCCAGCCGGAGAACTGGGCGCTGGCGAGGGCGGCGGCGACCTGATCGCCGATGGCGTTCTCGGACCGCAGGCTGGACCAGCCGTAGGCGAGGTACTTCACCACTCGCAGGCTCTGGCCGGGCTGGAGCTCACAGATGACGGTGGTCCGGGCCCAGTCGTTGCGAGCGTCGACCTTGACCTCGCAGCGGCCGTCGAGCTCGACGTGGTGGACCATCCCCGCCGCCATCAGCTGTTCGCTTTTCCTGGTCCGGTGGATCAGTACGACGTCCTCTTTGCCGAGGTGATGCGACACCGGCTCGAGAGGTTGCTCCAGGACGGCCGCGACCCGCGGGTCGTCGGACAGGCGTGGCTGGGTCTCGTTCGCGACCAACTCCGACTGCAGGACGAACCGCGCCGGCTGGTCGACCGGCTCGACGACGTACTCGATCGCGGCGACGGCGCGCTGGGTCAGCGAGACGAGCCGGCGGGAGCGGACCTTGATCCGCTTGCCGCCCGGCGAGGTCCAGTCGGCGTCGCGCTGCATGATGCCGGTGCGGAAGTCGAGCGACCGCTCGTGCGAGTGCAGGTCGCCGTACCGGACGTCGAACGGCGAGTCGTCCACCAGCAGCCGGATCAGCTTGCCGTTGGTGACGTCGACCAGGGTCTGTCCTGATTCGGGATAGCCGTACCCGGCTTCGGCGTACGGAAGTGGGCGACGCTCGTAGAAGGAGTTCAGGTAGGTGCCGGGGATCGCGAACGGCTCGCCCTCGTCGAGGTTGCCGCGCAGGCCGATATGGCCGTTCGAGAGGGCGAAGAGCGACTCGGACTGGGCCAGTTTGTCCAGGTCCAGTTCGGTTTCCCGCAGCCGCCAGGGCTCGAGTGGGTGGTGCCCGCGGTCGATCATTTCCCCTCCCCAGCGGTGTCGTCGAGGAGTTGCGCGAGATCGGTCACCACGATGTCGGCGCCGTGCTCTTTGAGCTGCGCGGCCTGCCCGACCCGGTCGACGCCGACAACGATGCCGAAGGCACCGGCCCGACCAGCCTGTACTCCGGCCAGCGCGTCCTCGAAGACCGCGCAGACCGACGGGTCCACGCCCAGCCGCTTCGCCGCCGCCAGGAACGTGTCGGGCGCCGGCTTGCCGCGAAGATGCTCCTCCCGGATCGTCACCCCGTCCACCCGTTCCTCGATGTACTGCGCGAGTCCCGTCACCTCCAGGACCTCACGAGTGTTCGCACTGGAGGACACCACGGCGCGTCGCAGACCGGCCTTCTGCGCGGCCTGGAGATACGTGCGGGATCCCTCGAACACCCGGACGCCGGCGGTGCGGATCCGCCGCAGTACGGCCTCGTTCTTCCGGTTGCCGAGACCGTTGATCGTCATCGCGGCCGGCGGGTCGGCCGGGGTTCCCTCGGGGAGCTTGATGCCGCGGGAGGTCAGGAAGTCGCGCACTCCGTCGACGCGCGGTTTGCCGTCCACATAAGCGTTGTACTCCGCTCCTGCGTCGAACGGCACGAACTGTGCAGCGTGTTGCTCCGCGTATGTCCGGAGGAACTCGTCGAACATCTCTTTCCAGGCCGCCGCGTGCACCGCCGCGGTGTCCGTTAGTACGCCGTCCAAATCGAACAGGCAGACCCGTATCTTCGCGGGCAGTCCCAGCATCGTTCGCCTTCCAGATCGAGCACTGTTCCGGTGGGCGAGCGCTGGATCGAGCCTAGGGGGTCTAGACCAGATGCCAGCGCAGCAGGAACGCGCCGACCGACAAGACCAAGTAGACCAGTACCACCACAACGCCGATCCCCGGGTAGGGGCGGGAGCGGCGTACGGGCTCGTCGGTGGCATCGCGACGTGCGGCCTCGACCACGGCCGCGACGTACTGGGTCTGGTCCTTGGCGATGCCGTTGATCTCGTTCTCGTCCTTGCCGCTGGTCAGCACGACCGAGCCGTCGACGACCTCGACCTGGTCCACGTCCTGCCAGGCGAGACTGCGGACGAGCAGGCTGGTCCGCGCCTTCAACGCGGTCGCGGTGATCTCGACCCGGTAGAGGACCACGCCGCCCGCGACCCGGACGACGGAGGCGCCGATGGCGGTGAACAGCCCGACGGCCAGGAAGTCGCGGGCTCCCATCCACAACCAGGAGTTGAGCGCCGGTACGGCGAGGAACGGGAGCACGAACAGCGCCCAGGCCCACCAGGGCGCCGGGTCAAGCGGCACCCGCCACGGCAGCCCCGGCAACTGCGCAGCAGGCAACTCCCCAGCCGGACCCGCCCCGGCAGCTTCCGAGGTGCCCGAACGATTCTCCATGGACGGGACGATATCGGTTACTCGGCGGCGAGGGCACGGGAGCGGTTGCGAGCGGCTTCTATGGCGGACAAGAAGGCGGCCCGGACCTTGTGATCTTCAAGCTCCCGTACTGCGGCTGCGGTGGTTCCGCCCGGGGACGTGACTCGTTCGCGGAGGACGGTCGGGTGTTCACCGGTCTCGCGCAGGAGTTTCGCCGAGCCGAAGAGGGTCTGGACCACCAGGTCGGTGGATGTGGACCGTGGCAGGCCCATGTGGACGCCTGCTTCGATCATCGACTCGACCACGAAGAAGATGTAGGCCGGACCCGAGCCCGAGATCGCCGTGACCGCGTCCTGTTGCTTCTCCGGCACCCGGATCACCCGGCCGGTCGCGGCCAGCAGGCCCTCGGCCAGCACTAGGTGCCCCTCGTCGCAGTGCGCGCCGCGGGAGATCGCCGCCATCCCCTCGTCCACCAGGGCCGGGGTGTTCGGCATCACCCGGACGACGGCGACGCCATCGGGGAGCCGCGACTCTATGAAGCCAGTGGTGATACCAGCAGCCAGCGACACGATGGTCTGGGAGGACCGCACCGCAGGGGCGATCTCGGCCAGCAGGTCAGGCATGTCCTGCGGCTTGACCACCAGCACCAGGGTGTCCGCCTTCGCGGCCGCGTCCACATTCGTCACCACGTCCACGCCATACCGCTCGCGCAGCTCCTGGGCGCGCTCTTCCCGGCGCTCGGTGATCAGCAACTCCCCAGGCCGCCGCCCCGCTCGCAACAGCCCGGACAACAGGGTCTCCCCCATCACCCCGGCCCCGAGGATCGCCACCTGCCCGCCACTGGTCATGAGGTCAGGTTAGCTGCCCGGCCCGATCTGTCCTCGGGCTGATCGAATTCGATCGAAAACCGGGCCAGGACCCCGCGCGAGGTTGCAGGCTCGCACTATCCACTCGCTGGAAGGAGCCCCGGATGAAGTCACGACACCTGTTCGAACTGACCGGCAAGAGCTCGAAGACGATCGGCACCACCAGGACCGTCAACTACTGCAGGTTCGGAGGCTGATCGGTTTGGGTCAGCCCGCGGAGGTGGAAGTGGACTCGGGATGGGTGCCGGAGATTTCGGGCAGGAGCGCCTGGACTGCTCGGGCCTCGGGGCATCCGAGAGTGATGAAGATATCGAGAGCACGGCGGCGGAGCTGGTCGGCGCGGTCGTCGGCAGCGTTGGTGGCATGGATGGCGGCCAGGCCGACGCAGGCGCGGGCGAGCTCGTAGCGGTCGTCCAGCGCCTCGGCGTCGAGCAGCGCGGCCTGGTGCTGGGCGAAGGCGTCGTCCAGCCGCCCGGCCGCGACGAGGGCGGCGCCGTAGTCGTTGCGGACCTCGATAGTGAAGGGCCGATTGCCGATCTGCTCCGACAGCGTCAGCGCATCGCGGTGGAATCGCAGCGCCCAGTCGACCCGCCCATCGGCCAGATGCAGCCGGCCCAAACTGTTCAGCGCATCGGTCTGGCCGACCGGGAAGTCGAGCTGGGAGGACAGCTCCAGCGCAAGCTCGTAGTGCTGTCTGGCTTCGACCACCGCACCCGACAGCTCCGCCGCCGCTCCGACGTTGGCCAGGGCATAGGCCTCCTCGCAGGTACCGCCACCGAGCGACCGGGCGGCCTCCAGGCTGCGCCGGAAGTGCCGCAGAGCGATCTTGCTCCGGCCCAACCGCAGCTCGGCCCAACCCAGCCCGGCCAGCGTGATGCAGACCCGCGCGGGCATGTCCAGTTCCTCGAAGATCGCCAGTGCCTGCCGCTGGTACTCGATCGCGTCGGCATACTCGCCCAGCCGGAAGTGGCCCAGAGCAACATTGGTCAGGCCTCTGCCCTCGCCGAGGCGGTCGCCCTGGGCACGAGCCAGCTCGAGAGCCTGCAGGTAGCTGGCCCGGCCATCGGCATACCGGCCCAGTCGCCAGTAGATGCAGCCAAGGCTGTTGTAGGAGCGACCACGGCTGGCGTCCCCGACCGCACACCGGACAGCCGCGAGGTGCAGCGTCTCGGCCTCCTGGAAGTAGCCGGCGGTGTCGAAGTAGTAGTGCAGCATCAAGGACAGGTCAGTGGTGAACTGAGGCCTGCCGTGATCGGCGGCGAAGAGGGCGGTGGCGATCAGGTTGGCTCCCTCCGAGTCCAACCAGGATCGCGCTACGGCCTGCTCTGAGAAGGTGTCGGGAATTTCCGGATCGCACACTTCCGCCCACCGTGCAGTGTCGTGCGGTGCGTGAGCAGTTACGGCCGACGCGGTGGCAGTCCGGTAGTACCCGAACAGCCGGTCCATGGCAGCACCGCGGACAGAGGCGGGATCCTGGTCACGGCCTCGGTCGGACGCCAGCACCCGGATCAGGTCATGCAGCTCGTACCGCCCCGCCACCCGCTCCTGCAGCAAGTTGGCCCCGGCAAGTTCCGACAGTTGCCGGAAAGCCTCCTCCTGATCGACACCCGCCAGCGCGGCCGCGGCGGCCACGTCACAGTCCCTTCCCGGATGGAGCGCCAGCAGCCGCAGCATCATTTGGTTGCCCACAGCAAGCGATTCGTACGAGGACGACAAGGCGAGCATGACTCCGTCGTCGAGACGCAGCCGGAGGCGGTGCTCCGTCAACCGCTCGAGATGATCCGTCAGCGTCCAGGCCGGCGTCGAGGCGATCCGGCCGGCCAGCACGCCCAGGGCGAGCGGCAGGTGACCGGCCAGCGCAGCGATCTGCTCGGCCGTCGCCGGGTCGTTGTCCACCCTGGCTGCGCCGATCGACCGCCGCAGCAGGTCCAGGGATTCGGCCGGCGTGAACACGTCCAGCCGTAACCGTCGGCCACCGGCCAGACCGCTGAGCCGCCGCCTGCTGGTCACCACCGTGAAGCAGTCCGGCCCGTCGGGAAGCAGTGGGCTGACCTGGTCGCTGTCGGCCGCGTTGTCCAGCAGGACGACCATCTTCCGCCCCGCTGTCAGTTCCCGGAATGCGGCGGCCCGGCCGGCCAGATCCAGCGCGTGGATCCGACTGGCCGGCAGACCCAGGCGACGAAGGAAGCCGTCCAGCACCGCAGCCGGATCCGCCGGCGGTCGGTCAGGATCGTAACCGCGCAGGTTCACCGAGAGCTGCAAGTCGGCCCCGTGACCGCGACCGAGCAGCCCGTGCGCCAGCCGAACGGCCAGCCTGGTCTTACCCACTCCGGGCATGCCCTCGATCAGCAGCAAACCCTTGGCAGTACCGGCCTCGAAGGCCGCCATCGCCTCGGCCAGCTCACCGGCGCGACCAGTGAAGACACCCGCGTCGTCCTGCACGACATCCGCGACAGCGACCACCGACGCTTCCGCCGCGCGCCGCGTGACGACCTGGTGCGCCTGCCGCCACTCCGCGGCCAGGGCGTCGTCTTCCAGGAGCACTCGCGCGATGTCCACGACCAGCTCGGCATCCAGGCGACGACGGCCCGGCAGCAGGCAGCGGTAGACGGTGTTGAGCGCCGGCGACTCCGCGATCCCGCGCGCCTGGCGAGAACGGACCACCCGGCGGTGAATCTCCCGGTACGGCGCCCCGGACCAGACCTGCAACTGCCGGAGACGAGCGCTGAGCTCTTCGACAGTGGCTGCCCCGGCCGGACTCGGTGGCGCGGTCAGAGCTACCGGTCGCGACGATCTGGTCTGCTTGGCTGGCACGACGATCCCTCCCCGGCGGTGAGATGGTGCCAGAGTCTAGCCGTTCGAAACGGACAGACGGGGACTGCGCTATTTCTTGCTGATCAGGGATCTGGCGAAGAACTGGAGGTTGGCCGGGCGCTCCGCGAGGCGACGGACCAGGTAGCCGTACCAGTCGGCGCCGTACGGGATGTAGACGCGGACGGTGTGTCCCTCGCGGGCCAGCCGGAGCTGCTCCTCGGGGCGGATGCCGTAGAGCATCTGGTACTCGTACGAGCCGGGCTCCCGGTTGGCGCGCGCGGCGAGCGAGCCCGCGATCGCGATCAGCCGCGGGTCGTGCGACGCGATCATCGGGTAGCCGGCGCCGTTCATCAGGATCTTCATGGCCCGGACATAGGCCTTGTCCACAGCCTGCTTCTGCTGGAACGCGACCGACTCTGGCTCCTTGTACGCGCCCTTGCAGAGCCGCACCCGCGAGCCCGCGTGAGCCAGGTCGCGGCAGTCGCCCTCGGTCCGGCGGAGGTAGGCCTGCAGCACGGCACCGGTCTCGGGGAAGTCCTGCCGGAGCTCGCGCAGGATGCCGAGGGTGGAGTCCGTGGTGGTGTGGTCCTCCATGTCGAGCGTGACGGTGGTGCCGGCGTTGCGGGCGGCGTGGCAGATCGTCCGGGCGTTCTCCAGCGCGATCTTCTCGCCGTCGCCGGGCAGGGCCTGGCCGACCGCGGACAGCTTGACCGACACCTCGGCGTTGCTGGTCAGCCCGGCCGCCGAGAGCTGCTTGAGCACGTCGAGGTAGGCGTCGGCGGTCGCCGTCGCCGCGGCGAGGTCGGTGACATCCTCGCCGAGATGGTCCAGGGTGACGTTCAGGCCGTTGCTGACCAGCTTCTCGGTGGCCAGCACGGCCTCCGGGGTGGTCTCGCCGGCCACGAACCGCGCGACGATGCCACTGGACACCGGCAGGGCCGAGACGGCCTTCTTGATCTGGGGGCTGCGGGACACGCCCAGCAGAATTCGCCGAAGCACTTCGCGTTCCTCCTCGTTCCCACCCGGCCCCGTGTTTGCCAGTGGTCTCAGCAGGCTACGTCGCTGGACAGGGCCCTCCCTAATCGTGTGGCCGGGACCACACCAGTTGCCCCTCTGGTTCCTTGCCGGCGCCCGTTCTGGACCCCGAGGGGTGGAAGATGCGGCATGGCCCTGTTCAAGTGGCGCAAGGACGCCCGCAGTGGTGACCCGATCGGTGAGTTCTGGTCCTGGTGGACCGCCACCGGCGCGGCCAAGGTGGCTGACGCGATCGCGCGGCAGCAGCCGGAATCGACCACAGGCCTGCTGTCGGACCACGTCAGCCGACTGCCGGCCGCTCTCGACTGGGAGCTCGGCCCGGGATTACACGCCCAGCATGTGCTGGTGGTGACCGCGGCCGGTGACCCCACCGCCCGCGCGGTCGCCCGCCGCTGGCTTCGGTCCGCACCCCCTTCGGACGAGGTCTGGGAGTACACCGACATGCGGCGGCCCGCTCCCGACGTCACCATCCAGTTCGAGGGGATGCCACCGGTCGAGATCGGCGCCGGACTGGTCGCGATCGACCCGGACACCCGGGCGGCGGCGATCCACGTATCGGTGCATCACCCGGTCTTCCCCCAACTGCCGGACGAACTGCAGAAGCGGGTCACCTTCCTGCTGCTGGATCTGGTACTCGGTGAGGAATTGGTCGAGACGTGGATCGGCGCGATCGATACCGCGGTGGCCCGCCCGGCGGACGCAGTACCGATTGCCGAGTTGCTGCCTGCGGTGGCTGCGTTCGCAGCCGATCATGTCGCTGAGGACGGCGGGCCGAGTTGGCGTTTGATGGAGGGCGAGACAGCGAACGGGCATCGGCTGGTCGCGACGGCGATGGTCCCGCTCCGCTCGATCCAGCTGCCGCACCTGGACACGCATGTCGCCGTCTCCGTGCCCTATCGGGCCGCCCGCGAGGACGGCCTGCCGCTGGACGAGACGCTGACCGATCTGCGGGCCTTCGAGGACCATCTCACCAAGCGCCTCGGCGACTCCGGTCGGCTGCTCGCCCACGAGACGGCGGCCGGCGCACGCACGTTGCACTACTACGTCGACGGCAGTACTCCGGCCGCGGCGCAACTCGAGGCTGCGGTCAGGGGCTGGCAGGACGGCCCAGTCAGCGTCGAAGTCGCCCCCGACGCCGGCTGGGAAGGCGTCAACCACCTGAGTTAGGCGGTACGCCGCTTCAGGGTGGCCGCGCCGAGGACCAGTGCAGCCAGGATGAAGGCCGTGACGATCAGGGCATCACCGCCGGCGCCGCTTCCGAATCCGTTGCCTGTGGCAACCCCGCGGACCGCGTCGACGGCGTACGAGAGAGGCAGCACGTCGCTGACGGCATTCAGTACTCCGGGCAACTGGTCGCGTGGCACGAGCAATCCGCAGAGCAGGATCTGCGGGATCATCACGGCCGGCATCATCTGGACCGCCTGGAACTCCGTGGCAGCGAACGCGCTGGCGAACAGGCCGAGCGCAGTACCGAGGACTCCGTCCAGCACCGCGACCACCCCGAGCTGCCAGGCATCACCGCGGATGTCCAGGTCGAGCGCGTAGAGCGCGATCGATACAACCACGATCGCCTGGACCACGGCGATCAGTGCGAACGCCAATGCGTAGCCCAGCAGGAAGTCCAGCTTGCCCATCGGCAGCGTGAACAGCCGGGACAGGGTGCCGCTGGACCGTTCGCGCAGGGTCGCCACCGAGGTCACGATGAACATGATGATCGACGGGAACACCGCCAGCAGCGGGCCTCCGACCCGGTCGAAGGTGGCCGGCGAATCCGCGAACATCCACCACATCAGGCTGACCAGCAAGGCCGGCAGCACGATCAGCATCGCCACCGTCCGGTGGTCGCGGCGAAGCTGGGCAAGCACCCTGGCCGCCACCGCCCACGTCACTCGGGGAGTCATCGCGAACCTGCCTCTCGGTCAATCTGGGCCGGCCGGTCAATCTGGGCCGGCCGGTCAATCTGGGCGTTCCGGTCGATCAGGGTGAGGAAGGCCTGCTCGATGTCGTCGGTCCCGGCCTCGTCCAGCAGAGCTTTCGGGGTCTCGTCCGCGAGCAGGTCCCCGTCGCGCATCAGCAGCAGGCGGTCGCACCGGCTCGCTTCATCCATCACGTGACTGGACACGAGCAGGGTGGCGCCGCTGTCGGCGAGTTGGTGGAACAGCTCCCAGAGGTCGCGGCGGAGGACCGGGTCGAGACCGACCGTCGGCTCGTCGAGCACGAGCAGTTCGGGGTTGCCCAGCAGTGCGGCCGCGAGCGATGCGCGGGAGCGCTGGCCGCCGGACAGGCGATCCACCCGGGCGTCCGCATGGCTGCTGAGGTCGACCGCGTCGATCACCCGGTCGACGTCGGTCCTGTCGACGCCGAGCACTGCTGCGAAGAAGCGGAGGTTCTCGGAGACCGTCAGATCGCCGTACACGCTGGGCTCCTGGGTCACGTACCCGATCCGGCCGCGCAGCTTGGGTGCACCGGCAGGCAGACCGAGCACCTGCAGGTCGCCGGTGACCTTGGCCTGCAACCCGACGATCGCCCGGATCAGCGTCGTCTTGCCGCACCCGGAGGGGCCGAGCAGGCCCGTCACGGCCCCGGCCTCGAGATCGAAATCGATCCCGTGCAGGACCTCCCGCTCTCCCCGCACCACCTTCACCTCGCGGCCCGACACCGCCTTTTTCATCATGTGATGAATTTAGCTGATGAGGAGACGCTCTAGCAAGATCCGGCGAGATCAGGCGGTGAGGTGGTGCTGGAGGACGGGGGCGATCCGGTCGATGACCTCGGCCGGAGTGGCGCTCGCCAGCGGTTCGAGTTCGACCAGGTAGCGGGCCAGCGCCACGCCCAGCAACTGCGACGCGACCAGGGACACGCGGAGGCGGGCGTCGGGGACGCCAAGCACCTCCGACACGGGATCGATGATCATCTGACCCAGGCCTTCGCGGACCAGTCGGGAGACCTCTTCACTGGTGACCACACTGCGCACGAGGCCCTTCATCCGCTGCTGGCCGTCCGGTGACTCCCAGACGCCGAGGAAGACGGTGATGATGCGGCGGCCGAGCTCCTCCACCGGACCGTCCAGCACGGTCGCGGCGACCTGGCGAGGGTCGACCGGCAGTGACATCGACTCGACGAAGAGTTCGTCCTTGCTGTCGAAGTAGTGGTGAACCAGCGCGGCGTCGACCCCCGCCTCGCGCGCGATGCCGCGGATCGAAGTACCGAGGAATCCCTTGCCGGCAAAGGATTCTCGCGCCGCCCGGAGAATCTCACCCCGGGTGTCGGGACCGCCCGGGCGCCGCCCGGGCGCACGCCCCGCGGTACTGCCGCTCACGGGTCGAGCTCCGACACCTCACCGTCGCTGGTCACGGCGAAGGCCGAGCGGCGGGAGTGGACGACGTCGGCGCTGCGGACGAAGTGCTTGCGGGTGAAGTCGAGCGACTCGATCAGATCCACTTCGCGCTCGGACCTGCTGGACGCGCGACGGGTGTTGATCTCGATGATGATGTGACCGCGGAAGTCGTTGTTCGCCAGGCCGTTGAGCAGGTCGGCCGCGCGCTGGGTACCGCGGCCCGGCACCAGGTGCTCGTCCTTGGCCGAGCCCGTCCCGTCCGTCAGGTGCACGTGCTTCAGGGTGGCGCCCATCGTCGCGGCGAGCTCGACGCAGTCCTGCTCGGCGGTCGACGAGTGCGACAGGTCCAGCGTGGTGTGCGCGTAGCTCTGCTCGGTCGGGTCCCAGCTCGGCGCGTAGGCCTGCAGTCCCTTGCCCGGCGCCCGCCACGGGTACATGTTCTCGACCGCGAAGATGACCCCGGTCTCGTCCTCGAGCCGGGCGATCCCCTCGACGAAGCCGCGCGCGTAGTCCCGCTGCCAGCGGAACGGAGGATGCACGACAACGACGTCCGCGCCGAGGTCCTTCGCGGCCTCGGCACTGCGCTCGAGCTTGCCCCACGGGTCGGTTCCCCAGACCCGCTGGGTGATCAGCAGGCAGGGAGCGTGGATCGCCAGGACCGGCAACTGGTGGTAGTCGATCAGCCGCTTCACCGCGTCGATCTGGGTACTCAGCGGGTCGATGCCCACCATCACCTCGACCCCGTCGTAGCCGAGCCGGGCAGACAGTTCGAACGCGCTCGCGGTCGACTCCGGGTAGACGGAGGCAGTGGACAGGCCGATCTTCGCGGCCGTGCGGGTGGTCATCGGTAGCAGCCTTCGCGGGGTTTCATCGGGGTTGCAGCTGGTCCAGACGGGACAGGATGACGCCTTCCCGCAGTGCCCACGGACAAACCTCTAGCGAGGCCAGGTCGAACAGGTCCATCACCGCGTCCGCGACCAGGGCGCCGGCGACCAGCTGGGAGGAGCGTCCCTGCGAGACCCCCGGCAGGTCGGCGCGTTCGCCCGCTGTCATCTTGGTCAGCTTCGGCACCCAGTCGCCCAGGGATTCCCGGGTCAGCGCGCGCGGTACATACGGGCCCTCGTCGGAGGGAGCGGCTCCGCAGATCCGCGCGAGCGACCGGAAGGTCTTGCTGGTGGCAACGGCCCGCTGCGGACGGCCGGCCCGCAGTACGTCGCCGGCGACCGCGGCCATCTCGACCCGGATCCGCCGCCGCAGCGCCTTCACCTCGTCCTTGTCCGGTGGATCCGCGGTCAGCGACTCGCGGGTCAGGCGGCCGGCGCCGAGCGGCACCGACACCGCGACGGTCGGCTCCTCGTCGGACCCGGCCGCGATCTCCAGCGAACCACCGCCGATGTCGAACACCGCGAGCCGGCCGGACGACCAGCCGAACCAGCGCCGGACTGCGAGGAAGGTCAGCCGCGCCTCGTCCTGACCGGTGAGCACGTTCAGGTCGACCCCGGTCTCGGTCCGGACGCGCTCCAGCACCTTCTCGCCGTTCGGGGCCTCCCGCAACGCGGAGGTGGCGAACGCCAGGACGGACTCGCAGCCCTTGTCCTCGGCCAACTCGGCCGCCTCGGCGACGAACGAGACCAGCTCGTCGGCTCCCGCCTTGGCGATGTTGCCGTCCTTCTCGAGGTGCTCGGCGAGCCTCAGTTCGGTCTTGTGCGAGTACGCCGGGAGCGGTGCGGCACCACGATGTGCGTCCACCACGAGCAGGTGGACGGTGTTGGATCCCACGTCGAGTACGCCGAGCCGCATACCCTCACGCTACTGGACACCCGGACTGCCCCGGTCCTGGCGGTGGCGGTCTTCCCTGGGATTTGAGCGTAGGCTTTCCGGGTGCCTGAGGTTTCTCTCGATTTCCCCCGCGCCTTTGCCGAGTTCGTCGATCCGGATGACGCCGACCAGGTCTTCCGCTGCGACCTGACCTGGCTGACGTCCAACTGGACCTGCATCTTCGGCGGTGGTTGCCGCGGCATCTACAAGGGTCGTCCGAACGACGGCTGCTGCACGCTCGGTGCCCATTTCTCCGACGCCGACGACGAGGAGCGGGTCAAGGGCTACGTGAAGCAGCTGACCAAGGACGACTGGGAGTTCCGCAAGGAGGGCAAGAAGAACGGCTGGGTCGAGACCGACGACGAGGGCGACCGCAAGACCCGCGTCTGGGACGGCGCCTGCATCTTCCTGAACCGCCCGGGGTTCTCTGGTGGCGCCGGCTGCGCGCTGCACGGGCTGGCGCTGAAGCAGGGCGTGCACTTCGTCGAGACCAAGCCGGACGTCTGCTGGCAACTCCCGATCCGCCGCACCTTCCGCGAGGTCGAGCGCCCGGACGGTACGTCGTACACGGAGGTCGGGATCGGGGAGTACGACCGGCGCGGCTGGGGTCCGGGCGGGCATGATCTGGACTGGTACTGCACCGGGAACACTGAGGCGCACATCGGCGTCGAGGCGGTCTTCGAGTCGAGCAAGGTCGAGCTCCAGACCCTGATGGGCCTGAAGGCCTACGACATCCTCGCGGACCTCTGCCGCCAGCGCCTCGAAGCCGCCAAGCCGCTACTCCCCCACCCCGCTTCGAAGTAGCTCGTCGTTGGCGACCAGCCAGCCGAGCGCGTCCA
>NZ_DASRXP010000304.1:0-3559 GCF_035687465.1 Kribbella sp. | reverse complement strand
CCGGAGTCCATCAGGTGGCCGGTGATCTCGACCGTCTCGGTGACCTGCACGGGTGCCTCCTTCGCGATAGTCGTCGGATTGTCCGACGATCGGCACTCTATCGCCCGCCGACGGGTCAGACGACGGCGCCGTCGTCAGGGGTGTCGTCCGGCGGGAGCCGGTCGCCCATCCGGATCACCAGGGTGAGGAAGCCGGCGATGAACCCGACCACCGCGACCAGCGTGATGTGCCCGGCGCCGAAGTCGAACAGCGCCGCCAGGATCAGCAGCGTCGGTCCGCCGAGCAGGCCGAGCCAGGCCGCCCGGCTGATCCAGTCCAGCCGCGGCCCGCGCGGCGGTTCCGGCGGGATGAAGTGGTCGTGCGGATCGTCCGTACGCCGGGCGGGTGGCTCCTCCGGCGGGTCCTCGTCGGTGTCCCCGACGATCAACCCGGCCGGTACGTCGATGAGTGGTTCGTAGGAGTTCTCGTCCACGTCCTCACTCGCCGGCCACCGCGGGACCGGGGTCTCCGCATGGCCGGGCGCCGAGGGCTGGTTGAACTGCTCGACCAGCGAGTTCCACTCGGCGTCCTCGGTACTGCGCTCGACCACCGAGCGAGCGCGATCCACCGAGTCCGAGTCCACGAAGATCTCCTCGAATCCCGCGGGCAGTTTCTTCTCCGGCGCCTCGGCCGGCGCGTCGGCGCGCGTCGGTGTCTCGGCCTTGGCCGGGGACTCGGATTTGGCGGGGACCTCTGCCTTCGCCGCGGTGTCGGCGGACGCCTCGGCGGGTGGTTCCGTCTCCGCCGCGGTCTCGTCCTCCGGCGCCTCGACCGTCTGCACCGGCGTGGCCTCCGACGGACCAGGCCCGCCCGGCGCCTCGGCGTACGCGGCGATGCCTGCCTCGGCCAGCGCGGCGAGGACTGGTTCGATGATGAGCGGGTCGATGCCGCCCAGCGACGTGTACGCCGAGGCGGTCAGTCCGTTGTCACGCATCAGCTGAGATCCGTTGGATGAAGGCGGTCGAGTCCGCGAAGATCCGCGGGGCGTCGTTGTCCAAAGTGGCCACGTGGTAGCTGTCCTCGAGCAGGGTCTCGGTCACGTCGCGGGACGAGATCCTGGCCAGCACCGTCCGGCCCGAACTCGGCTCCACCACGTGATCGACAGTACTGCGGAACAGAAGCAGCGGCTGAGTCACCTTCGGTAAATCTTCCCGCGTCAGCTTCCACAACTGCGACAGCGAGTACAACGCGCGCAGCGGCATCCGGTCGTAAGCGCCCTCGTCGACACCCGGCTTCTTGATGTCGTTCGAGATCCCTGGGAACGCCGGCACCAGCCGCTGCAACACCGGCAGCAGGACAGCCCGCTTGTCGTCGGTCTGCACGGACGGGTTGATGGTGATGACGCCGGAGATGTCGGCGCCGTGCTGCTCGGCCAGCCGCAGTACGAGACAACCGCCCATCGAGAGCCCGACGACGAACACCTTGTCGTGCTCCTTGCGGAGGCGCTGCAGTTCGTTGTCGAGGACGGCGTACCAGTCCTGCCAGCCGGTGGTGTTCAGCTCGCGCCAGGTCGTGCCGTGCCCCGGCAGCCGCGGTACTGCGACGCCCAAGCCCTCGGCGGCGAGGTGTTCGGCGAACGGGCGCATCGACTTCGGTGAGCCGGTGAAGCCGTGGCTCAGCAGAACCCCGACGGCGGCGTTCTCGCCGGATCCGGGACCGCGGAACTCTTCCGCATGGTCTTGCACTGGCACGGGTGGCTCCTAGACAGTCGCTGACTTCCTGAGACGCCAATGGTCGCAGCCGCGGGGCCGCCCGCCCACCCCGGCGCGGATGTCGTGACCGACGTCGCACTAGGCTATTACCATCCCCAACCCCACAGCCCCGGTCGCCTGCCGCCCACCCGGGTCATTGCAATCACATGCCACCACAGAGTGCAACAGGTGAATCCCTGGTGGTCACATTGCCTGTGGGGGACAGTGGAACGTAAGGTGTCGGCCGAGCGACGGAGGTGAAGGCGGATGCTGTACCTGTTCCTCAGGCGATTCTTCGTCGGACCGATCGTGAAGCTGCTCTTCCGTCCGCGGGTCAAGGGACTGGAGAACATCCCCGTCACCGGCCCGGCTCTGCTGGTCAGCAACCACCTGGCATTCTGTGATTCCATCTTCCTGCCGGTGGCGGTGCCGCGGCAGATCGTGTTCCCGGCGAAATCGGAGTACTTCACCGCGCCCGGGCTGAAGGGGCGCCTGGTCGCGACCTTCTTCCGCTCGGTGGGCCAGATCCCGATCGACCGGTCGGGCGGGCGGGCCTCGCTGGCCGCGCTGAACACCGGCCTGGAGATCCTGGAGCAGGGCGAGCTCTTCGGCATCTACCCCGAGGGGACGCGGTCGCCCGACGGCCGGCTCTACAAGGGCAAGACCGGGGTAGCGCGGATGGCGATCGTGGCGGGTGTGCCGGTAATCCCGGTCGCGATGATCGACACCGAGAAGCTCCAGCCGCTGGGCAGGATCTGGCCGCAATGGTGGGTCCGCGAGCCGGGCCGCCGGCTGCCGCGCCTGCTCCGTCCGGGCGTCGCGATCGGCAAGCCGCTCGACTTCTCCCGCTACGAGGGGATGGAGCGCGACCGGTTCGTCCTCCGCTCGGTGACGGACGAGATCATGTACGCGCTGATGGAGCTGTCAGGCCAGGAGTACGTCGACATGTACGCCGAGAAGGCCAAGGAGCTCCTCAAAGCCGGCGAATCCATCGACGACCACATCAAACCCCGCCTGGACGACACCAAGGCCTCCTGACCCGCACTGCGGGACGCGGAGCTGCCCGTACTGCGGGATGTCGGTGGCAGGTGGTTCCGTACGCGAAGATGGTGCTCGTGGAGAACGACCTGAATGTCCTCGGCGGCCCGCTGGAAGAATGCGGCACCGACCCCGTCACCGGGTACTTCCGCGACGGCTGCTGCACCACCGGCCCGGAAGACCTCGGCAGCCACACCGTCTGCGCCGTGATGACGACCGAGTTCCTCGCCCACCAGACCGCGGTCGGCAACGACCTGGCGACCCCGCGCCCCGAATTCAACTTCCCGGGCCTCCGCCCAGGCGACCGCTGGTGCGTAGTAGCAGCCCGCTGGCTCCAGGCGTACCACGCAGGCGCCCCAGCCCCCGTAGTACTAGCCTCCACCCACGCCCGCTCCCTCGACACCATCCCCCTCACAGTCCTCCGAACCCACGCCGTAGACGTCCCCACCGACCCCAGCTCCCTCACGTAGTCCCAGCCCACTCCCGTACTCCGGACGCGGGTTCTCGCTGCCGTTGGAGCTCGAGGTGGTACGCCGGTTCATTGGCGATGTGGTTGCGTCGGGTGCATTGGAACTGCGGTTGCTTCAGGCGCATTTGGCGATGTGGACGCGCCGCAGTGGCGGGGTGGTTGCACCCCGGTGCATTGGTGATGTGGTTGCGCGGTCTCCGCTGCGGGAGTGTGCTAGTCGACGTGGTGGGTGTCAAGGGCGCCTTTGGCGTCGCCTTCGGCGATCGAACAAGTTCGACCCTTGACACCCACCACGTCGACCAGGGAAGGACGCAGCTACGCG
>NZ_DASRXP010000303.1:0-15849 GCF_035687465.1 Kribbella sp. | reverse complement strand
GGGCGAACCCACCGCCGAGGTCGAAGACGACCCGGTGCCCCTGGTCGTCGGTGGCCAGGAATCCGCCGAACGGCACCGGCAGCAGCCCCTCGCTGTCGATGGTGCCGGGCAGGTCCGCCCAGACCGTCATCGGCACGTCCGGATACAGCACGCTCGGCGGCATCGGCAGGACGCCGTCCGCGAGGGGGTGAACTGTCACATCGCCTATCCGCATGCCACTGAAGCTAGACCTAAAAGTGTCGCTCGTCAATTTTCGATTCTGTCATGTTTCTGTGACATCCACCCCGCGTTATCGCCTCAGACGCAGCTGCCTCGGGATTTTAATTGACTCTCGACATGTTCTTGTTACTCTCGTGTCATGGCCAGTCGACGGATCGATGTCCACACCCACGCAATGCCGGCCGAGGTGATCGCCGCCCTCGCGGCCCGAGGCTTCAGACCGACCGGCGGCTACCAGATCTCTGTGCAGTGGACAGCTGAGGCCGCCCTGGCCTACATGGACCGCCACGAGATCGCTGCCCAGCTCGTGTCCCTGCCGTTGCCCCTCGCGGGCTCGGCCGACGACCCGGAGTTCGGCACCCGCACGGCCCGGGCGATCAACGAGTCGTATGCCGACCTGATCGCGAAACACCCCGGCCGCTTCGGCGCCTTCGCCACCCTGCCGGCCGACGGCCCGGAGCAGGCCTTGGCCGAGCTCTCCTACGCGCTCGACCAGCTGGAGCTGGACGGAGTGGTACTGACCTCCAACGTGCTCGGCCACTACTTCGGCGACCCGGTCCTGGAGCCGCTCCTGGCCGAACTGGCACGTCGACAGGTCCCGGTCTTCGTGCACCCGGTGGACAGCCCGCACATCGACGTGCTGGGGTTCGGCCGCCCGAGCTCGATCGTCGAGTTCCCTTTCGACACCGCGCGGAACATCACCAATGGCCTCTACACCGGCGTCTTCCAGCGGCACCCCGGCCTGCGCCTGATCCTGGCGCACTGCGGAGGCGCGCTGCCCACCCTCGGCTGGCGGATCGGCGAGCACACCACGATGGGACGGGGACCGAACGACGCGGACATCGATCCGACCCATGTCGCCGAGGTGCTCCGCGGCCTGTACTACGAGACGGCGCTGGCCGGGAGCCGCAACTCACTGCTCCCGACCCTCGAGGTGACCACGGCCGACCACATCCTCTTCGGAACCGACTGGCCGGCAGCTCCCGAGGCCACCGCGGTCCACAACATCGACAACCTGGTCGCCTTCGACGGCTTCACCAAGGACGAGCTCCAAGCCGTCGAGCGCGACAACGCACTCAAGCTCTTCCCGCGTTTCGCCTGACCGGTAGCTCAGGCTGCCGCGAGGCGGGCTTGGGTCGCGGTCAGGCGCTTGTCCGGCTGTTTGACCAGAAGGCCTTCGATGACCGGACGCAGCGCGGCGGCGTTCACGAAGGGGCCGGGTGCGTCCTCGACCACGGCCACCAGAGTGCTGAACGGATCCCCCTTGCCGAACGGCGACCGGCCTTCCACCGCCGCGAACAAGGTGGCACCGAGGGAGAACAGATCGGAGGCCGGCCCGATCTCGTCATCGCGGGCCCGCTCGGGCGACATGTACGCCGGGCTGCCGGCCAGGCCGCCGGGAGGAAGGGTTGTGTCGTCGACCGTGCACGCGATCCCGAAATCGGTCAGCACCACCCGACCGTCGTCACACAGGAAGACATTCGCCGGCTTCACGTCGCGATGGAGAAGCCCAGCCCGGTGGACCGCTTCCAGTACGTCGAGTAGCTGGAGCCCGATCCTCCTCACCTCGGCGACAGGCAGTGACCCCTCGGCTTGCAGCGCCTGGGCCAGGGTTCGCCCTGAGAGCAGTTCCATCACGATCCAGGGGTTTCCGTCAGGGTCCTCGACCAGGTCGTGAATCCGGACCGCGCCCACGTGGTCGAGCCGTGCGGCCGCTCGCGCCTCGCTCAACGCACTCGCATGGGCGTCCTCGGACACCAGCCCGCTCAGGACCACCTCCTTGAGGGCCACCCGACGACGCAGTACCTCGTCGTCAGCCAGCCACACCCGACCCATGCCCCCGCGCCCCAGCAGCTCTCCGAGTCGGTACCGTCCCGCCACCAGCCTCCCGGGAGCCACGATCGCCGGGCTGCCGGTCAACTCCGCCACAACTGTCATGACCGAACCCCTCCACCCGGCGCGGACTCCACCATCCGCGGGACCCGCTGCCCGTCGTACCGGGCAGCCTTGGCTTCGATCCTGCGCGCAGGGAGCGCGGAGCGCATGGAGGATCTCCCCCGGTCCGACCCGCGGCCGTTGCCCACTGCACCCTTAGAGCGGACCCAGCCTCGTTACGGAGGCCGCCTTGTTGGAGCGTCGCGCCGCGGGCTACCTTCTGTGCTATGAACGCGCCAGACGGTGCCGCCGGGGGCGATGCCGCCGACGCCCTGGCGGGTCACGACCAGACACGGTTGCGCCAGCTTGCCGACGAGCAGGCCGCGCTGCGGCGCGTGGCCACCCTGGTGGCCGGCGGCGCGCAACCGGCCGCGGTGTTCACTCTCGTGGCGGACGAACTCAACAACCTGATCGGTGCCGAGGCGACCTTCGTCTCCCGCCTGGACCGGCGGCCCGGGGAGGACGGACAGCCCGAGCCGGTCATCACCGTCGTCGGCTCCTACGGCGAGGTCAGTGACCGGGTGCCCGTGGGCTTCCAGTTGCTGCTGGTGCCGGACATGGTCCAAGCCGTCGCGCTCCGCACCGGCCGCCCGACCCGGATCAACGGCGAACGGCTGTCGAAGGGCCAGCACGGCGCCTGGGTCGCCACGCTGGGTATGCGGGCCGCCGTGGCCACGCCCATCGTGGTCGAGGGACGCCGGTGGGGTGTGATCGTGGCCGCGACCTCACTGGAGGACTTCCCGGCCGGCACGGAGTCGCGGATGGCGGACTTCATGGAACTCACCGCGACGGCGATCGCGAACGCCCAGGCCCGCGAGGAGCTGCGCGTGCTCGCAGACACCCAGTCCGCCCTCCGGCGCCTGGCCACGCTGGTCGCGCGCGGCGCACCACCTGAGGCAGTCTTCGCGGCCGCCACCAAGGAAGCCCTCCGGCACTTCGGCGGGGGTACTGCCAGGCTGATCCGCTACGAACTCGACGGAACCGCGACTCTGATCGCCAACGAAGGCACCACCGGCCCGCACGTGCGCGTCGGCGAACCCTGGGAGGGCTATCCCCCGACCGGGCTGACAGCGACCGTACTGCGGACCGGGCGACCCGCCCGCGTCGACGACTACGCCGAAGTCCCCGGCGGCGAGCCCTATCTCGCCGAAGGCCTGCGGTCCGCGGTCGCCATGCCGATCCACGTCGACGGAAGGGTGTGGGGGGCCATCGCCGTCGGCTCCGGGCAGGGGCCACCACCTCCGGACACCGAACAGCGGATGGCGGAGTTCACCGACCTGATCGCCACCGCCGTCGCGAACGCGCAGAACCGCACCGAGCTGATCGCCTCCCGAGCCAGGATCGTCACTGCCTCGGACGAGGCCCGCCGGCAGATCGAGCGGGATCTTCACGACGGAGCCCAGCAGGGCCTGATCGCCCTCGCCCTCCGACTGCGGTCCGCAGCCGCATCCGAAGATGGCGAGGAACTGCGCGCAGAGGTGACCGATGCCGCCGCCGACCTGCTGACGGTGATCGATGAACTGCAGGAGATCGGCAGAGGCATTCATCCCGCGATCCTGTCCAAGTCGGGCCTGACGCCGGCGTTGCGCGCGCTCGGGCGCCGCTCGACCCTGCAGGTGGAGATGAATCTGCGGATCGACGGCCGGCTGCCCGAACCGGTCGAGGTCGGCGCGTACTACGTCGTCGCCGAGTCGCTCACCAACGCGGCCAAGCACGCCCAGGCGACCGTCGTCGAGCTCCAGGCCGAGGCCTCCGACGGCACTCTGCGGGTCCTCCTCCGCGACGACGGCATCGGCGGCGCCGACCCGGGCCGGGGCTCCGGGCTGGTGGGGCTGAGGGACCGGATCGAGGCGCTCGGCGGCAGCTTGTCCCTACACAGCCCGGCCGGCGACGGTACGACGGTGCGCTGCGAACTCCCGATTCCCACCGAGCGGCGAGAAGCAGCACCTCCCGACTAGCCGACCGGGGTCGCGGCTCTTGGAGATCCACCGCGACCCCGTGCCCTCCTACAGCCGGATCGACTTCTTGTTCATGAACTCCTCGATGCCGGCCGCGCCGAGCTCGCGGCCCATGCCGGACCGCTTGATCCCACCGAACGGAAGGTCGGCCTGGGAGCCGCCCGCACTGTTGAGATAGACCATGCCGGCCTCGAGTTGCCTGGCGACCCGGCTGGACCGGTCCCGGTCGGTGCCGAACACACTCGCGCCCAGACCGAAGGGGCTGTCGTTGGCGATCGCGATCGCCTCCTGTTCGGTCTCCGCCTTGAAGACCAGGACGACCGGCCCGAAGATCTCCTCGTAGTACGCGTCCATCTCCGGCATCACGTCGGTCAGCACGGTGGCCTCCAGGTAGGCACCGGGTCCGACCCGGTGACCGCCGGTCCGCAGGGTCGCGCCCTGCAGAACCGCCTTCTCCACCTGGGCGGCCACCTCGTCGGCCGCCGCGATGGAGGCGAGCGGAGGAAGCCTCGTCCCGGGATCGGCCGGATCCCCGGGAACGTAGTACTCCTCCACCCGCTTGGTCAGCCGGTCCACGAACTCGTCGTAGATGTCGGCCAGCACGATCATCCGTTTCGGGGCGTTGCAGGACTGGCCGCAGTTGCGCATCCGGGCGGTCGCGGTGACCTTGACGGTCTCGTCCATGTCGTCGGTGTCGAGCACGATCAGCGGATCGGATCCGCCCAGCTCGAGCACTGTCCTCTTCAGGTTCCGGCCCGCCTCGGCCGCGACCGAGATGCCCGCCTGTTCGCTACCGGTGAGCGAGACACCGACGATCCGCGCGTCGGCCAGGATCGCCGGGATCTGCGAGCTGGAGGCGAACGTGTTCACGTACACGTCCTCGGGTACGCCCGCGTCCCGGAGTACCTGCTCGATGGCGGCGGCGGACCGTGGGCAGATCGAGGCGTGTTTCAGCAGGATGGTGTTGCCGAGCACGAGGTTGGGCGCCACGAACCGGGCGACCTGGTAGCAGGGGAAGTTCCACGGCATCACGCCGAGCAGAGCGCCGATCGGCTCCTTGGTGATCAGGGCTTCGCCGCCCTTGATCGGAACCGGTTCGTCCGCGAGCAGCGCCGGGCCGTTGTCGGCGTAGTACCGGAAGATGTCGACGACGATGCCGATCTCGCCGCGGCCCTCGTTGATCCGCTTGCCCATCTCCAGCGTCATGATGGCGGCGAGTTCGTCGGCCCGCTCGGCGAAAAGGTCCGCCGCGCGGGAGACGATCGCGGTCCGCTCGGCCACGGGCCGTCTCCGCCAGGAGGTGTAGCCGCTGTGGACCAGGGCGATCGCGGCCTGGACCTCCTCGTCGGTCGCGTTCGGGATCTGTTCGATCAGTTCGCCCGTCGCCGGGTTAGTGACTGCGTACATGGGGAACGAGCCTCCGTTCTCTCTACGACAGTGCGCAAAGGGCCAGGCTAACGGCTTCAGTACATACTGTATACAGTCGTCTCACGGATAGTCCGGGCAGGACAGGGGAAAACCGTCGCTTGCCGGGCGGGTGACGGGGCATGCTGGGACAACGAAGTCCCGCCCCTCGTCGATCGGATACCGCCCGTGCCCGACCAACGGAAGTTTCGCCTTGCCCTGCGACTGACCGCAGTACTGGCTGCCGCGGCCGCCGGTTTAGCGCTCGCAACCCCCTCGCCCGCACCGGCCGCCGCTGAACCGGACCCGGCCAACCCGTGGCAGTACGACCACTGGCCACAGACCCAGCCTTGGCAGGAGAGCTCGGCCAACCGCCTCGCCCCGCCAGGGCCGCTCAGCCCGATCGACCCGCAGAACTGGGAGAACCCGGACCACATGACGTGGTCGGACTACCAGAAGCCGCCCGGTACGAACTGGGCTGATCCAGCGCAGAAGGGCTCGGCTCGCACCTTCAAGGGCGCGCTGGTCCTGCTCGACTACCCGAACCAGCCCTTCGTCGTGACCCAGCCGAAGAACTCCACGCCGTTCGGCAACCCCAGCGCCGAGGCGAACGGCGTACCGCGTGAGAACGTCGCGAGCTTCTACCGCGACTTCCTGAACAAGCCAGGCGCGTTGAACCGCGGCCACACCATCCACGAGTACTGGATGGAGGACTCCGGCGGCCGGTACGGCGTGGAGCTGACGTCGTTCGGCCCGTACGAGATGCCCGGCAAGTCGCACGAGTACGCGATGGAGTTCCAGGGCGGGACAGCCTGCCCGGCCGGCGACAACTGCACCAAGAACATCCGGACCGACGGGCAGGCGGCGTGGGTCGCCGACGTCGGCGCCCAGGTCCCCGCGGGCTTCGACTTCGTCTTCTTCCTCGGCGCCGGCCAGGACGAGTCGTCCACCTGGCAGGAGTTCGGGCAGATGAAGTTCCCGACCAAGGAGGACGTCAGCGAGGCCTTCGGCCCGCCGGACCCGAACCTGCCGAACTGGTCGGACACCCGGTACGTCGACTGGACCTCCTGGGCCGCCGGCGCCTCCATCTGGCCGAACGCCGGCGGCGGCTCGTCGACCCAGGCCGAGAGCTCCGGGATGGCGGTCTACGCCCACGAACTGAGCCACATCCTGGGCATCGGCGACAACTACAACAACCCGTACGGCGTGCCGCCGCGACGCGCGTACACCGGGATCTGGGAGATGCTCAGCCGCGGGAGTTTCAACGGCCCGGGCGGTCCCCACAGCCGGTGGATGATCCCCGCCACCGGTGGCGCCTCGATGGGCGCGCAACACATGCTGCGGAACAAGATCAAGCTGGAGATGGTCGACGAGCAGAACGTCCTGCGGTTGTCCCGTGAGGCGCTCGACGAGTCCGGCCTGGTGGTCGCCGACGTCACCGCCCGGACCGTGCAACCCGGGCTGAAGGGGCTGGCGGGGATCAACATCGCCCTCGGGACCGGCGATCTGGCCCCGGCGTGCAACATCACCACCGACCCGTTCTGCGACGGCCGCGGGTACAACAACTACACGCTCGAGGTCGTCGACCGGATGGGGACGGACTCGTTCACCCCCGACTCCGGCGTACTGCTGGCGAAGACCAAGAACGTCGACCAGGCGCCCTTCGAGTGGGTGATCGACGCCAACCCGCAGGACATCGGGATGACCGACTACGTGCTTCCGGACGGTACGAAGATCCCGATCACGATCGGCGACTACCGGCAACTGTCGGACGCGCTGTTCCATGCCGGCACCAACTCGGGCAGCGAGTTCGAGTACGTCGACTCCGCCAACCGGCTGCACTTCTACGTCACCAACGTGAAGCGGGACGGCAAGGGCGTGCTCTCGTACACCGTGGCGATCCGCTCCCTCGACGGATCCGGACCTTCCAAGCGCGGCGTACGGGTGACTCCGACCGTCGGACGTCCGGCCGCCGGCGGGGTGACCACGTGCACCTTCCCGCTCACCAACACCGGCAAGACCGCGACCCCCCAAGGTCAGCACCCGGAAGACGTCAGCCAGTACCTCCGTGGAGACGTCTACCGCCTGTCGGCGAAGGTCGCCGGTACTGGGTGGTCCGTCACCCTGCCCAACCAACTGGCAACCGCCAACGCCGGCACCCACGTGAGCGTCCCGGTCCACGCGACCCACGCCGGCAAGGCCGCTCCCCTGGCTCGCGTAACCCTCACCGCCACCTCGGAAAGCGACCCCACCAAGAAGTCCACCGCGACCTGCCTCGCTATCAAGAAGTAGCAGCACCAAGTCCCCCGGACGGAGCGTCCGTCCGGGGGTCTCAAACCCCGCTCAGCAGCGTAGGGTCAGGACCCTGAGCCAGGGGGAGAACAATGAAGGCAATCGTTCAGGACACGTATGGCTCGGCCGACGTGTTGCGCTACGAGGACATCGACCAACCGGTTGCCGGGAGCAACGAAGTACTGATCCGGGTGCGGGCCGCCGGCGTCGATATCGGCACCTGGCACCTGATGACCGGCAAGCCGTACCTGATGCGACTCGCCCTCGGCTTCCGTGCTCCGAAGGTGCGAGTCCGCGGCCGCGACGTGGCCGGGGTGGTCGAGGCCGTCGGCTCGGAGATCACCAAGTTCAAGGTCGGCGACGAGGTCTACGGCACCTGCGACGGCTCGTTCGCGGAGTACACCACCGCTCCCGAGGGCCGCCTTGCCCTCAAGCCGTCGAGCCTCGGCTTCGACCAGGCCGCGGTCGTCCCGATCTCCGGTGGCACCGCTCTGCAGGGTCTTCGCGACCTGAAGTCCGGCCAGAAGGCCTTGATCATCGGAGCGGCCGGTGGTGTCGGCACCTTCGCAGTACAGCTCGCCAAGGCGCGCGGTGCGCATGTGACCGGCGTCTGCAGTACGACGAAACTCGACCTCGTCTGCGCACTCGGCGCCGACGAGGTGATCGACTACACCCGGGACAAGCTCACCGGCCAGTACGACTTCATCGTCGACACTGCCGGGACCCGCTCGCTCAGAGAACTCCGGGGAGCGCTCTCTCCCCGCGGAACGCTGGTCATGGTCGGCGGCGAGACCGGCGGCCGCCTCACCGGCGGCATGGAGCGCGTACTGGGCGCCGCCGTCCTCTCGCTGTTCGTCGGCCAGAAACTCCGAGGCCTGATCTCCACCGAGGACGGCAAGGTCTACGACGAACTCACGGAGATCATCGAAGCCGGGGACCTCAGCCCGGTCATCGGCCACACCTACTCGTTGCCCGAGGCCCCTGACGCGGTCCGCCAGCTCACCACCTCGCACGCCCGGGGCAAGATCGTCATCACCGTCTGAGCAGCTCGTCGAACCCGGTCGAGCTCGGCATGCGCGCTGCCGCAGATCTCAGCCTGTACTACGTTGCCGCGCTGAGGGTGCTCCCCCGGGATCCGCCGAGCCAGGCTGGCGAGAACCACCTGACCATCCAGCTCACCCTCCACCACGGATTGCCCGTCCACAGTCGGCACAGGCACCGGTACTGCGAACGACAGCCCGCGCAGCGCCCGCGGTACGGCGTGCTCGTACTCCAGGAATCCCTTGTTCTTGTGGATCCGCAGGACGAAATCGTCACCGAGGTAGTAGCTCGTGTTGTTCGTCCCCGCCGTGACCGGTCGCACCTGGACCGGCTCGCGCAGGTCCCAGGCCCGGAGCAACCTCATCATCGGGCAATCCTCTCGCACCGCGTCGCGCGGTACGAACGGATTTTCGTGTCAGGTCGCTGAAAGGACCGGCTGGTTAGCGTCAGGTTGGTGGCGGGTCCGGGCGGGGTCCGCCGGCTGACGAGGTGGGGGCAAGTCGATGGCAGAGGTCACTCTGGGACGGAACAAACTACGGACCGCACAGGTGGGGATCGCCTTCCTGGCGGCGATCATCCTGGTCTTCGCGATCTCGCGGTTGATCAACGACGTGCCGCACGTCGTGAACGGCACGATCCCCGAGGAGGACATCGATCGCGAGTACGTCGCGCATCCGTGGATCGCGTATCTCCACATCGGGCCGGCGATCGTCTACTTGCTCGGGGCACCGATCCAGCTCGCGTACCGGATCCGCTCGAAGCACTACACGTTCCACCGGCGGCTGGGCCGGGTGCTGCTCGTCATGGGTCTGCTCTGCGGGATCTTCGCGGTCGTCTTCGGGGCGTTCTTCTCGTTCGGCGGACCGTGGCAGGCGGCCGCGTCGATCGTGTTCGGGATCTGGTTCCTGGTCTGCCTGGTGAACGCGTTCCGCGCGATCCGGCGCGACGACGTGGTCAACCACCGCCGCTGGATGATCCGCGCGTACGCGATCGGCATCGGCGTCGGCACGATCCGCATCTGGGTCTACATCTTCACCGCGCCCGACCTGCTCTCCTTCCCGGACAGCTTCGCGGCCGCCTTCTGGATCTCCTTCGCCCTCCACGCCGTCTTCGCCGAATGGTGGATCCGCACCACCCCCCACCCACCCGGCTGACCGGAGAGACAGAATCGGAACTACCCGGCCACACGGAACAACTCCTCGCCCTCCTGCTGGGAGGTCAGAGCTGAGCTGCAGGCGGGTCCTTCCGCAGGCCCTCGATCCAGAGTTCCTGGGTTTGGCTGAGCCAGAAGAGGGCGAACAGGGTGATCAGGGCGCCCTCGATCCACAGCACAGCGTGCTCCCAGCCGAACAACCAGCGCCACAAGCCCATCACCACGACGGAGGCTCCCATCGCCACGGCGATCACCGTGTAGCGGTTGATCTTCGACCGCCGCGAGCGGACCTTGTGGCGGTACTCCTTGGCGTTCAACACGACCACGGTGACGATGCACGCGAACAGGACGGCCGCCGCGGTGTAGTGCGCGCCGGCAATGAAACCTGAACGATTGAAGGCGAACCACGCGATCCCACCAACCAGTACGACGGCCGCGACAACCAGTCCCGCCGTATGCCGCCCATCCCAGTCCCCCCGACCCGACCGCCGCGCCTTCAGCGCGACGAAGACCGTGATCCCGAGGCAGACACCGCCCATGACGAACAACGCCGCCATGTTGTTGGCGACGTTCGCCGAGGTGTCGGCCAGCGTCATCGGCACCGACCGGCACTCACCCTCGCCGGGAGTCGGCACCAGCGCAACCGCCGGTGCGAGCATCCCCCCGACATTGAGCAGGATGTCCTCCCCCTCCGTGTTCCCTTTGATCGCCACCATGCAGGCACCGATGGCGATCAGTACTCCGACGAAAACCGCCTGAACCGGCGTGTGGTAATAGGCACTGATCGACGTCTGCCAGCAGTGCGGATCCGTCTTCGACCACTCGATCACCAGCGAGACCGCCAACAGGAAGATCAGCGTGACCATGGCAAGCCGCAGATAGCGGTAGGTCTTGATCGCGTAGTCACTAGGTACGGACAACCTTCAGCCCTTCTCGACGGCTCGCCGGAAGTCCGAATATCCACACGCCGCGATCGCCTCGAGGTCATCCACAGTCCACGTGTCTCTCACGCCGGCGGCGGCGATCAGGTACCCGGCGATCTGCGCTGGGTCCCAGCCGTGGGCTTCGCGCAGGCCGGCCGCGATCCATCGCACGTACGTCGCGCTCGGTGCGACGGGTTCGAGCTCGGAGACGTCGCCGTGGGTCACCGTGAACATCGGTGCGCCGTCACGGATCCCTAGCCGCGTGACCGTCTCGTAGCGGCCCGGGCCCATCGTGTGCACTGACTCGACGTCGGCCAGGAGGCCGGCCAGATCCCGCGCGAACTCTCCACCCGGGAGCCGTCGCATCTCCTGCGCTGCTATGTCGCCGAGCTGCTCAGCGGTCACCAGATAGGCCCTGCAAGCGACCTTGCCGGGACCCTTCGCGTCGTAGAAGGCCATACCGCCGCCCCACACCATCGACTCGCCGGCGAACACAAGCCCACCCGGTACGTCGATGCTGACGACGCGCTCTGGTTCCCGCTTGTCACGACAGCCGGGATATTCGCGTGCGCCACCGACCGGGCGCCCGCCGGACACGTAACACCGGAAGCGTTCGAGGGCGAGGTTGGAACCGTAGGCGACGTACCAGACTCGCTCCATGCATCCCTCAGACCGGTAGCGGACGTTCCTCAAAGGCTAACCGGGCCTCGTCCAGCAGGATGCGTGCGGCCTCACGGTAGCGGCGGTCCGCTTCCGTGGGCGTGTCGCCGATGGCTGTGAGCCCGAGCCGGCCGCATTCGGTCAAGCAGCTGATCATATGGAACACCACGCCTACCTGACGCGACTGATCGAAGTGCAAGCGGTGCCGCGCGACGATGTCGAACAAGTCGGACGGCACCAGTCCTCGCAGCAGGTCGGACTCGAGATGATCAGTGGCCACCAGATGCTTCTCGTCGCCGTTCGGGGTGAGGAACAGCGCGGTGACCGGGTCATAGGTGCCATCGGTCAGAAACTGCAGCGTAAGGAACGGATGCGTGGTGCCGCCCTTGCGCAGGTTGAGCTCGATCGCGTACGGCGTCCACTCGCCGCCCGGGCCGCGGACGACGACGAAGTCCACCGCGAACCTCCCGAGGGCCCCTTCCCTGGCGAGGCGGTTCCCGATCACCTCGGCCTGCTGGGTGATCAGCCGCGCGTACTCCGGGGCGGCTGGGAACACGCAGCCCAGATAGCTCTGGCCGCTGGCGCCGCCCAGCAACTGGTCATGGGTCGACAGCAGTTCGACCTCGCCGGTCGGCAGGACGCGGAGCTGAACGCTCGGACTGCGGAGTTCCTCCCCGACGATCCGCTCCTCGACGATGCCGCCCCCCTCGGCGAACTTGGCCAGGTACGTGTCGAGGAGGGTGGTCCGCGACTCCAGTTCCATCGCGCGCAGCCGTGCCACCACCTCGACCCTCTCAGTGGCCGAGCCCGGCTCCGGCAGCCCGTTCAGCCTGACCACCGCGTTGCCCTCGCCGGAGACACCGTCGTTGAGTTTCACGATGGCGCTGTCCATCGAGGGCCGCTCGGCGCGCATCGCCAGCACCGCGTCCACGATCTCGTCGAGGCTGTGCAGGTTCTCTGCGCCGAGCGGGTGCGGAACCCCGAGCTCGGCGAACATCCGGCGGCATCCCGACTTGGAACCGAGCTCCGCCAGCCGCGGATCGGCGGCGTACATGGGGATCCCGAGGCTGAGCGCGACGTCGCGTTCCAGCTCCGTCGTGTTGTAGGGCATGAGATGGGACCGCGCCGTGTTCGGTACCAGCGCGGCGATCCGCTGCAGCAGCCTCGGCCGTGCCAGCAGCTTCTCACTCAAGGAGATCGGCGTGGCATCGTTGACCGACACCAGGGACAACCGGGCGCGCGCGTGGCTCGGGATGACACCCGGCAGCAGTCCGAGGTAGTACTCGATGATCTCCGGATCGATCGGCATCGAGGTCACGTAGATCATCCGCAGCCGCGGCTGGCGCAGTAACACCAGCATGAAGAGGAACCGCTCCTCGTAGGCCTGCATCGTGGTCCCGGTCCCGGCTGTCGTCCGGTCGAGAGAGATCGACGGGATGACGACAACCGACTCGTCCTCGTAGTTCAGATTCAGCGTGGCCCACACGTCCGCCATCCGCGCCTGCAATCGATCGAAGAGGTGGTAGCGATCCTCCTCGCTGAGAGCGGACAGCCGGCCCGGTACGTCAGCCGCCCGTAGGTCGCCGGTCATGACACGGTCCTGGAGCTGTCGAGGCCCAAGATGTCGAAGGTATGGACCGTGCGGCTGAAGCCGCGGACCTCACGCAGGCCACTGTCCTGCCCGACGGCCAGGCTGCCGGCCGCGGCGTAGACGCGTTCGGTGACGAGGATCTGCCAAGGGGCCGCGTCGGCGCACAGGCGGGCGGCGAGGTTCGTCACGCTCCCGATCGCCGCATAGTCGTACCGGCCGTCGAAACCGATCTTGCCCAAGGTGGCGTAGCCCTGGGCGATCCCGATCCCCATCCCGAGATCATGGCCGCGCCGCGCCCAGGCCTTCGCCAGGCCACGAATCCGGGCCCGCATCGCGACGCTCATCCGGATCGCGCGCAGCGGCCCGTCCTCACAGCGGACCGGGTCATTGAAGAACACCATCAGGCCGTCGCCGGCGAACCGCTCCAGCGTTCCCTCGAACCGGAAGATCAGGTCCCCGAGCGCCTGGTGGTATTCGTCCAGCACGCCCATCACCTCCTCCGGTTCGCTGGCCTCGGCGAAGGTGGTGAAGCCACGAAGGTCGCAGAAGACGACGACGATCTCCCGCCGGTGGCTGTCCAGGAACGATTCGTCACCGGAGTCGACGATCAACTCGGCCAGTTGCGGCGACAGGAAACGCCGCAGTCTGCTCATTCGCTCCAGTTGCGACACCTGATTCTGGACCCGGGATTCCAGCTCCTGGTTCCAGGCGGTCAGCTCGTCGGCCTGGCGCTTGATGGTGTCCTGGTAGCGCTTGATCCGCGCCAGCGACGCCACTCGGGCCAGCAGCTCGCTCTGGTTGACCGGCTTGGCCAGGAAGTCGTCCGCGCCAGCCTCGAGCGCTTTCACCTTCTGCTCATCGCCGCTGGCGGTCACCATCACGACGGGCAGGTAGGCGGTGTCCACCTGCTCGCGGATCCGACGGCACACCTCATACCCGTCCATTGCAGGCATGACGATGTCGAGCAGGACAAGGTCGATGTCGTCCGTGGCGATCGCCTGCAGAGCCTCCTCGCCGGAGGATGCCGTCCGCACGTCGTACCCGCGGGGAGCGAGGATCGCCTCCAGCAGCCTGACGTTAGGCGCCTGGTCATCGACTACCAGAACCGTCGATTTGGTGCTGCTCATCGCACCCCTCCGAGTCTGAGGAAATCGCGGACCTGCTGGGGCAGGCGGCGTACGCTGATCGGCTTCTCGACATAGCCGTTGAAACCCGAGTCGAAGGCGCGCTCACGGTCGTGGTCCATCGCGAACGCGGTCACAGCCACGACCGGTACGCCGCGGGTCCGGTCGCTGGTCCTGATCCGCCGCAGCGCCTCGACGCCGTCGATCCCGGGCAGCTGCAGGTCCATCAGGATCAGGTCCGGCGAGGTCTCGTAGGCCAGTCGCACCCCGTCCTCACCGGAGGTTGCCTCGATCACCTCGTACCCGGAGTACCGCAGGACGTCTCGCACCAGCTTCAGGTTCTTCGGGTTGTCCTCGACCACGAGGATCCGGCCATGACTCACGACAGCTCCCCTTCGGCTTCGGGTGCGGAAAGCGCGCCGGCCGCGACCAGGGTGTCGAGCAAGGCATCCCGGCTGACAGGCTTGACGAGGTACGCCGCAGCTCCCAGCGCGGCACCCCGCGCCCGCTCGTCGACGATCGACACGACGATCACCGGGATGCTGCTGGTCTCCGGCTCCGCTTTGAGCGCCTGCAG
This sequence comes from Kribbella sp., assembly GCF_035687465.1. Taxonomy (NCBI): domain Bacteria; kingdom Bacillati; phylum Actinomycetota; class Actinomycetes; order Propionibacteriales; family Kribbellaceae; genus Kribbella; species Kribbella sp. The sequence continues at coordinate 972 of NZ_DASRXP010000303.1, read as the reverse complement.
CACCGCCCAGCCGTCGATCCCGGGCAGTCTGATGTCGAGGAGCACCGCGGCCGGCCGCACCCGGCGTACGGCATCGAGGCCGGACTGACCGTCCCCGACCGCGGTGACCCGCAACGCCGCGCCGGACAGGTAGGCGGTCATCAGATCGAGGGACGGCCGGTCGTCCTCGATGATCACGACGTCACCAACCGGTGGCCGGCCCGACCTTGGCTGATCCGCGGCTTCCCTGCTTCGCAGCGAGAACCCAAACGTGCTGCCGGCCCCCACCTCGCTCGCCAGCCACATTCTGCCGCCGAGCAACTCGACGATCCGCCGCGACAGGGTCAGGCCCAGCCCGGTGCCCTCCTCCTGCGACGGTCCCCGGCCACCCTGCTGGAACGACTCGAAGATGCGCTCACGATCCTCCACCGGCACGCCGATGCCCGTGTCCGTGACGGTGATCTCGATCTCGGACCCGGCTCGGACGGCGCGCACCACCACCGAGCCGCCGTCGCCGGTGAACTTGACGGCGTTCGTCATCAGGTTCAGCACGACCTGCTTCAGCCGGAGCTCGTCGGCGAACACCTGATCGATGTCCGGGCCGACCTCGACGTGCAGCTCGATGCCGTGCGCGGCGGCCCGTTCGCGCAGCATCGCGACGGTGTTGTCCAGCAGCGCGCGCAGCTCGAACGTCGAGTACTCCAGCTCCATCCGGCCGGCCTCCACCTTGGAGAGGTCGAGGATCTCGTTCAGCAGTTCCAGCAGATGCCTGCCCGAGCCGTGGATGTCCCGCAGATACTCCTCCTGGCGTTCGTTGACCTCGCCGAACATCTGCTCCAGCAACACCTCGGAGAATCCCAGTACTGCGTTCAGCGGGGTGCGCAGCTCGTGCGACATGCTGGCCAGGAACTCCGATTTGTGCCGGCTGGCCACCTCGAGCTCGGCACTGCGCTGCTTCAGCTCGCGGTACAGCTGGGCGTTCAGCAGCGCCCG
>NZ_DASRXP010000302.1:0-3740 GCF_035687465.1 Kribbella sp. | reverse complement strand
TGCTGAAGACCATCTTCAAGGCACTACGCAACATCAGCCTCTGCCCGTGGCGCATCGTCGCCGCCCTCGTCCTCTCCACATCGAGCACGACCGCACAACATGATCACCCACAGCCACGAACGGCTCCCCGGAAAGGCTCAGTGGGCTTTTGTCGGAGTACCAGAGGTCGATCTGGCCCGGTTGATGCCGCTTGCGGAACCACACCAGCGTGAACAACGCCTGCTTCCCACAGCTCAGCACAACGTTGAGACAGTGACGGCGGGAACTGGGGAGGCCCTGGGGCACAAAGGAAACCAGACCATGGTCAGGACAGGTGACGTCAGGCATGGAGGTCTAGCTGAGCCAGTTCGGTGGGGGAGGCGCCGCCGATGAACGCGGCCACGATGTCTGCGCACAGGTCGGGGACCGCGGCCGCGACGTGGTAGCCGTCGACCGGGAGGACCAGGAAGCCGTAGTTGTCGTGGACCTCCGCGTTCCACAGGTCTCGGGAGGGGCCGTTGGCGAGCGTGCTGGCCTGGCTGGTGATCATCAGCGCCTTGGCCCGGATCAGCGCCAGTCGCGGTCGTAGGTCAAGGCCGGCGTTGTGGCTGGCCGCCCTGGCGACGAGGTCCTTGTTCGTGGCGCCCATCAGCTTGGCCCACCACTCCCGCTGCGCGTCCGAGACGCCCGAGCCGAGCCGGTAGCCCATGGTCTCGCCGGCCCACTGCTCGGTGCCGGCGGCGGTCACCTTGCCGGGGATGTCCGGCTGGTGCGAGATGCGACCGTTGCCCTCCGCCCACAGTGGACCGGTCAGCGCGGTGACGCTGCGGGTGCGCTCCGGGAACCGGGAAGCGAAGTCGAGACTGATGCTGCCGCCGAGCTTGGCGCCGACGATGTGCGCGGACTCCCACCCGGTCACGGCGAGGAAGTTGGCGAGCTCGGTGGCCAGCGACGCGATCGAGAAGTCGTAGGTCTCGATGTCCACTGTGGACCGGTCGAAGCCGGGCAGGTCGACCCGGACCACCCGGTACCGCCTGGACAGGTGGGGCACCCACGCCGTCCATGACCGGGACGACTCGGCCATGCCGTGCACCAGCAGCACGGTCTCCGGCTCCGGGCCCCACGGGTCGGCATGGCACTCCTCGGAGTAGTACATCGTGCACGCGTCGCTTGTCTCGATGACGGGCATTGACAACCAGCCTTCCGGTCACTTGATCACGGGGGAGTCGGTGGGGTCCTGCGCGTCCTTCTGCCGCCGGGCCCGTCGCCGGTTCCAGAACCACTGCTGTACCAGCATTCCGGCGGCGAACAGCAGCAGGAGCAGCGTGATGGGACGGGAGAAGAAGGCGCCGATGCTGCCCTCGGTGATCAGCACGCCGTGCCGGAAGTTGGTCTCCAGGAGTCCACTGAGGACGAACCCGATCGCGGTCGCGGCGACGGGGAAGTCGAACCTGCGAAGGAGGAACCCGACCACGCCGAACAGGATGATCATGTAGATGTCGAAGACGCGGCCCTCGGCGGCGAACGCGCCGAGCAGGATCAGGCTGACGCCGCCGCTGAAGATGGCCGCCGGCCACACCCGGGTGAGCTGGAACGCGTAGTAGGAGAACGCCCAGCCGAGCGGGAGCAGGAACAGGCCGGCGATGACCAGGCCGGCGGCCACCGTTCCGGTGAGCTCGGGTCTGGTCTGCAGAACGTTGGGCCCCGGCTCGATCCCTTGCAGTACCAGCGCTCCCATCAGCACGGCCATACTGCCGGAGCCGGGGATGCCGAGTCCGAGCGTCGGCACGAGCTCGCCGCCGATCACGGCGTTGTCCGCGGTGTTCTGGGCGACCAGACCCTCCCGCGACCCCTTGCCGAGCTCGTCCGGCTTGCGGGCGACCAGCCGGAGCTGCTGGTACACGATGAACGTCGCGGCGGTGGCGCCGAGGCCGGGGATCACGCCGATGAAGAAGGCGACCACGCAGCCGAACGCCGCGGCCACGAGTACCGACGGCAGGCTGCGCAGCGGCGCCCACACCCGGAGCCGTTGTGGCGCGAGTGCCTTGGCCGCGGTGGCGGCCGACGTGGCCCCGGACCTCGCGAAGGTGCCGGTGTAGAGCTGGTGCAGCAGTTCGCCGAGTCCCAGCAGCCCGACGGTGACCGCGACGATGTCCAGGCCGCGGTAGTTCTCCTGGATGCCGAGGACGAACCGGGGGACACTGGCGACCGGGTCCGCCCCGACGGTGCCGAAGATCAGCCCGATCACCAGTGCCGAGATGCCCTTCAGCAGGTCGCCCGCGGTGAGCGTCGCGACCGCGAGGAGCCCGATCACGGTCAGTGCGAACATCTCCGGGGCCAGGAAGCTGGGCGCGACGGCGGCGAGCGGGACGATCAGCAGCACGAAGCCGACGGCGCCGAGCACCTGCCCGATGAACGCGGCGACCAGGTTGAGGAACAGCGCCTCGCCGCCCTGGCCGCGTTTGAACATCGTGTAGCCCTCGACCACGGTCAGCACGGCGGACGGGGACCCGGGAATGCCCACGGTGATGGCCGTGACCCCGTTGCCGAACTGGGCGCCGGCCGCCGTCGCCACCAGCAGGAGCAACGCGTCCGAGACGCTCATCGAGTAGGTGAACGGCAGCGCCAGCGTGATCGCGATGACCAGCCCGAGCCCCGGCAGCGCGCCGACGACCATGCCCCACAGCACGCCGATGATGATGACCAGCAAGGAGAACGGCGTGACCGACGCCGCCATCCCATCCAGAAAATAACTCACGACATCCCCTCGCAGGCTCGGTGCTGCCGCTCGCGGTCGCCCTGTGTCATTTGTTCGCTCGCAAGCTCGCTCATGACTCCCCCTCGCAGGCTCCGGAGAGCCGCTCGCGGTCGCCCTGTGACATTGATTCGCTCGCAAGCTCGCTCATCGCATCGGCCCGCCGCCCGGCCACACGGGCAGGTCCAGGCCGAGCGCCGCGATGAACAGCAGGTAGCAGGCGGCCGGCAGGAGGATCGCGATGAGCGTGGTGACGACCGGGCGCTCCCGGCCCACCGCCACCGCGATCAGCGCGGCCACGAGCAGCGGGGTGGTGATGACGAAGCCGAGGCGGGGGAGCAGCACCGCGTAGCCGACACAGGCGACGATGGCGATGCCGACCTGTGCCGCCCGCCAGCGCGGGACCGGTTCTGTATCGTCAACCTCTCCTGCGTCCACTGTGGACACCGGGGCCTGGCGGCGCGCCAGCGACCGCACGATCAGCCCGATGCTCAGCACGGACAGCAGCACGCCGAGTGCGGTCGGCGCCGTGGCCGGGGTGAGCGGGTCGTTGCCGATCAGGTTGGTGTAGCTGATGTTCTGGCTCTCGACGATCACCAAGATACCGAACGCGAGTAGGACGATGCCTGGCGTGAGGTCGGCGCGGCTGCGCATCCGTACTCCTTCCTTACCGAAGGACCGGTGCTCTATTTGATGAGGCCGAGCTGCTTGCCGAGGTCGCGCGTATCGTCGAACGTGGTTTGCATGGCGTCCTGGGTCGCGGCGGCGTCGAGCGGCGTGGGGGTCCAGCCGAGCTTCACCATGGCGTCCTCGGCCGCCTTGACTCCCGCCGACTCGGTGACGAGCTTGCTCAGCCACGCCAGCTTGTCCGCCGGCACGTCGCGGCCGGTGACCACCTGCATCTGGTTCTCGACCACGAGGTCGTAGCCGGACTCCTTCATGGTGGGCACGTCCGGCGCGTCCGCGGTGCGCTCGGCGCCCATCGTGGCCAGGATGCGGATCTTGC
>NZ_DASRXP010000301.1:0-9149 GCF_035687465.1 Kribbella sp. | reverse complement strand
CGCCAGGTGCCGTCGGTGGCGATGTGGCGGGCCATGTCGGCGGGGATGGGTCCGTAGCCGGTCAGGTGGCAGGGGTCGTCGTCGAGTCCGAGCAGGGTGTTGATCGGGGTGAGGACCTCGATGTGGGGGCGGCGGCGCTGCTGGTCGGGCAGGCGTCTGCCGAGCCAGTCGAGCCCGTTGAACAACATGAACTCGAACAGGTCGCCGACTACATCGGCGCGTCGCTGATCGGCAGTCCGATCCTCCCGCCCAGGCACAGGCGCAGGCTCAGGTGCCGCGGATTCAGGTGTGGCAGGCGCAGGTGTGGCGGGCGCAGGTGCCGCAGGTTCAGGCGCGGTGGGAGCAGGTTCAGGTGCGGTGGGCGCAGGTTCAGGCGCGGTGGGCGCAGGCGCGGTGGGCGCAGGTTCAGGTGCGGCGGTTTCGGGTGCGGTGCCTGTAGGTGAGGTGGTGGTGGTTCCTGGGGTGTCTGTCGCCGTGCTGGCTGACTGGTCGCCGGTCGCGGTAGGAGCGCTGGGAGCGGGGCTGCCGGTCGCGGTAGGTGGCGTGGGGGTGGGGGTGCCTCGTTTGGCGATGGTGGCCATCGCCTGGATGACGACCCACATTTCCTGGATCTTGTCCGCGGTGTTCACGATCCACAGGCCGGCCATGCCATTGGCCAGCGGGACGATGCGGACGCCGCGCTCCTTCTTGGCGTGCTTGTGCGCGGCGGCGGATTCTTTGGTGGTGTGTTTCGCGACCTGCTTGCGCAGTGACGCGTTCAGGTTGGTCAGGGTCTGCTGCGGGGCGCGCTTCAACACGTGGGCCTCGACCGCCCGGGCCGCGGCGGGGGTGAGGGTGCGGGTGGCGTTGACGATCGCGAGCGCCTTCGACATGGTGACCGCGCCGCACCGCATCGCTGTATGGGTCGCCTTCAGGACGCTGGTCAGGCGCAGCGCGGTGTCGATGTGGGCGTGCACGGTGTCCGGAGACAAGGTGAGCGCGGCGGCGATCTCGCCGGCCCAGGACCGTTCGGGGTCGACCGGGCGGCCCCGGGAGTCGACCTGGCTGGGGCGGGGCAGGTCGCTGGCCTGGCGCTGGCGGTAGAACGACGCCACCGCGTCATTCTTGATCGACTCGGCCCAGGCGATCATCCGGGTCGCGGCCTTCATGACCTCGATCAGCGCGACCGGCGACTCGGTCTGGGGACGCACCTGCTCCAACGCGGCGGCCAGCTCAGCGCCCGGCGGCAGGAACACCCACGGTGGCGCCTTCTGCTCCAGCATGGTCCGTTCGGCCTCGTCCTGGTCGACACCGGCCCACAACTCCCACTCCAGCGCATCCACCCGCGACATCTGCGGGCACGGGTCAGGATCCAGCACGTCGTGCTCGTCAAGCAGCACCGGACCGCCAGGTGTGTCGGGGTCGTCCGGGACACAGATCCGCCCCGCGTCGAGCAACGCAGCAAACTCCGCGGCGAACTCGTGGTCGCCGTAGTGGGGGTCTGCGCTGACAGTACTCATGTGTCTATATTAGAACAGATGTTCGACTCGCACAAACTGAGCCAGCCGCCTGGAGGCGCCGGAATCCCTTGCCAACAGGGTAGATCGACATGTAATTGCCATGAGCAACGATAGGTCTCATCTGCAATGCGAGGCCCGCAAGCGCTGAGCCGGCACGTACTGTTGTTGCAGGCATCGAGCGGCCCCAGTTCGGGTCGACCAGGTGGATCATCTGCCGTCCGGCGTTTCTGTACCGCCGGAACACTCATTAGGAGCTGCGTGGATAGCTGGGCTCCTTCGTACAGGTTGCTAGACGAGCCCGAGGGGCTCGTGGGGCTTGGGTGGGAGTACGACGGTCAGCGGATCTCCTGGGCGCACCAAGCCGCCTGTTGTCACCACGCCCATGATGCCGACCCGACGGATGACCGTACCGTCGTCGGCTCGGCCCAGCACCTCCTTGAGCAAGCCCTTCTGCAGTCCGTTGATCTGGCTACAGGGGTCGCGGAGGCCGGTCACCGTCACGATCGCGGTGTCACCGAGGTGGAGCGACGCACCGGTCGGTAGGTCAAACAGGTCCAGGCCTGCGGTGGTGATGTTCTCGCCAAGATCGCCCGGCGCGACGTCGTACCCCCTCGCCGACAGTTCGTTGACCAGTTCCCGCTGGATGAGGTGGACCTGCCGCAGGTTGGGAGCGGTGGGATCGCGCCGGACAAGATGGAGATGCTGCACGGTGGCGCCGGCGTGTGCGTCGCCTTCGACACCGACGCCTTCGATCAGCCGTACCGCTTCGACAGCCTGTTTGCTGAAGCGGTGTTGATCGTCACGATGCACAGAGTCGACTCTCACCGACCCAGCTTAAGCAACCGCACCACGACTGGGGGTCCCTGCGGCACGCGCAGCTGAAGCGTCTGGGGCGAGAGGGGAGTCGACTGAGGCTGAGTTGAGCTTTCGCCGTCGGTGAGCAGTCGAACTCCTGCATCGAGACCCAGCCCGCTCTGTACCGGCGCCGAAGACTTGAGTACTTTCTCAGGAAATCAGTTGTCGAAGAGAGGGTGGCGATGATCAAGCTTCCGGCCCTCAAGGGCTATGTCCTCGAAGAAGGCATAGCCAAACTCCTGGCCAACAACGGCTATCGGCTTCTCACCGAAAAAGGCCAGGACCCAGAAGCACTGACGCACGGGCCGCACGGACTGCTGGTCAAAGGACGTGGAACCGATCACCAGGCCGACGCGCTCGGGGATCTACTCGTCCCAGTCCCTTTCTCATTGCCGGTTCGGCTGTTCGTCGAAGCGAAGTACCGGCGTGCGAGCGTCAGACTGACCGATGTTCGCAACGCGCTTGGCGTGATTGCGGATGTCAACGAGCAGTACGCAACGGCCTTGGGTAACTCGACAAGTCGACCTACACGTAGATACCACTATCGTTACTCGCCTTTTTCTACTTCCGGCTTCTCCGCGGAAGCAGAAGACTTCGCACTAGCTCAACAGATATCCCTGATCGACCTCCAGGGTTCCGCGTTCGGTAGCTTACGTGCCTCAGTCACCTCCGTCGCGGAGCAAATCCTTGCGCTCGCAAACCAGGAGCGTCTGGAGAGCATGCCCATGGGGCAGGTCAGGACTGCATTGCGTCTCGCGCTCGGCACCTGGACCGCCCCAACTACCGGCGATCCCGCTAGCCGGCAACCGGATCTTGCGAATGAACTCAACCCAGCATTGGCCGAAGAACACAGACTTCCTATCCGGGCCTTGAGCGCAATCTCGACGGACTTCGCAAACGAGCTCCAAGAAGATCTGGTGCTCGGCTTCCCACCGGCACCATTCATCCTTGCCTTGCGCCCGGACGACGTCGAAGCTTTCCACTATTGGGCTCTAAGCGCCCCACCCGAGATCGAGGTCAACATCCGCTTCGCCAGCAGAGGCGATGTCACAGGAGATTGGGTGATCGCACCTGCCAACGATGGGCCGCTTCTCCGCTTCGGCTTGCCGCCTGTCCTCACTACCTGGCTCCTGGCCGTGGACGGCGCTGAAGCGGACCGTGCGCTGAAGGCTAAGAAGGAACTCCTGTCGACGATAGCCATCTATGTAGGCAATCGCACTCTAACGATGCGATTCCGGCCTATAGAACGCCACCGTCGCGACTCGGGGGCCATGGACCGCGCTGAATACGAAGACCTCCGCGCGGAACTCTCCGACCCATCCTTGGCCTGGCCGCCCTCACACGACATGACCGCCGATGACGGCGATGTGACAGTTCCCATTAGGGCTGGAGTGTGGACGGCGGCGGCAACTGTTGAGCTGCTTCGGCGGCTGGATGCGGAGGGTTGGGTGCATGCCAAGGCCTTGCGCGCAGCCGCCCTAGCAGACGGCCGCATAGACCGATCCAGCGTCTATGAGCTTGCCGGGTATCCACCCGATAGAAGTCTCAATGGCTTTACTCGGCCTGTGCGGCGATTGGCGCGACAGCTCCAAAGGGAGGGCATCCTCAGCGACCAACCGGAGGTTGCCCTACGACCGCACTATCTCAAGGGAGGAAAGGCGAGCTACTTCTCTGTTCCGGAGGACCTGCTGTTTCATCTTCGGCATCTCTAGAGTCGAGTCATGCCTTTACGCACCTCCCCGGCCAGTCAGCCAATGGAACCGATGGAACTCGACCGTTGAGGCCTGGGTCCCTGGCTATGGAGGTCTGCGTGCAAGCAGCGGGAGGTAGGGCCTAAGGTTCCGGGAGCGGTTGCCCTCACGGAGGAGCGGCGAGAGCGATTGCAGGCATTTGAAGCCGCGACGCAGGAGCTGCGCCGGGGTTTAGCTCACCAGGTGGCAGGCGGCTTGCGGGTCTGGGGTGGACGGGAGGATGGGGAGTAGGTCTGCGCGGCATTTGGAGGCTATGGGGTTGCCTGCGGCCACCACCTGGCAGCGCGGGTGGAAGCGGCAGCCGGTGGGGATTCGGGTGGGGTCTGGGGGTTCGCCGGTGAGGACTATGCGGGCCGGGGACTCTGGGAGGACCGAGAGCAGGGCTTGGGTGTAGGGGTGCTGGGGGGCCTTGAGGACCTCTTCGGTGGGGCCTGATTCGACGATGCGGCCGAGGTACATGACCGCCACTCGGTCGGCGATGTTCCAGGCCAGGCCGAGGTCGTGGGTGACGACGAGAGCGGAGAGGCCGAGGTCGTCGCGGAGGCGGAGGAGGAGGGCCAGGATCTCGCCGCGGACCGAGGCGTCGAGGGAGGCGACCGGTTCGTCGGCGATCAGGACCTTGGGGTCGAGGGCGAGGGCGCCGGCGATCACGACTCGTTGGCGCTGACCGCCCGACAGTTCGTGCGGGTAGCGCAGGAAGAACCGCTCGGGCGGGCGAAGACCCGCACGCGACAAGGCGGAGGCGACCACCTGCTCCTCGTCCGCCAGGCCGTGGATCCGGGGGCCTTCGGCAACCGCCTCGTAGACGGTCTGGCGCGGATTCAGCGACCCCATCGGGTCCTGCAGGACCAGTTGCACCTGCCGGCGATAGGCCTTCAGCGCCCTGCCTCGATAGCTCAGCGGCGAACCGTCGTACGAGACTGTGCCCGAGGTCGGGCGTTCGAGGCCGAGCAGGGTGCGGGCGAGCGTGGTCTTGCCGCAGCCGGACTCGCCGACCAGCGCGACGATCTCGCCCGCGCCGATCGAGAGGTTGACCCCGTCCACCGCGCGCGCCCGCCGTCCCCGGGAGGCGAACTCCACCGAGAGATCTTTTGCCTCTAGCAACTGTCAGTCCTCCCCGACCAGCACACAGGCCGCCGTACGACGCTCGCCCGCCGGCCGCAGGTCGATCTCGACGGTCGAGCAACTGTCCAGCGCCACCGGGCAGCGCGGGTGGAACACACAGCCCGTCGGGAGGTCCGTCGGATCCGGCGGGTCCCCGCCGAGCCCCTGAGGCGCCAGCCGTGAGGCCGGATCGCCGACCGTGGGGAACGCAGCCGCCAACGCCCGGCTGTAGGGATGTGCGAACAACCCACTCGCAGGTCCCGTCTCGACCACACGCCCGGCGTACATCACGGCCAGCCGGTCGCAGAGATCGGCCAGCACGGACAGGTCGTGCGAGATCATCAGCAGCGAGATGTCGTGCGACCCGATCAGCTCGCGGATCAGCGTCAGCACCTGCGCCTGGACCATCAGGTCGAGTGCCGTGGTCGGCTCGTCGGCGATGATGAGCCGCGGTTCGCAGGCCAGTGCCATCGCGATCATGACTCGTTGCCGCTGGCCACCGCTCAGCTCGTGCGGGTAGCTCTTCGCGCGCCAGGTCGGCAGCCCGACCTGTTCGAGCAGTTCGGCGACCCGGCGGCGGGCCTTGTCCGGCGAGGCCAGCCGGTGGATGAGTAGCGGCTCGGCGATCTGGTCACCGATCCGCTGGACCGGGTTCAGGCCGTGCTGCGCACCCTGGAAAACGATCGAGGCCTCGGCCCAGCGGACCGCGCGGAGGCGTCCCCAACTCATCCCGATGACATCTTCGCCCTCCAGCAGGATGCGGCCCTCGATCCGCGCATCGCGGGGCAACAATCGCAACAGTGCCATCGCCAGGGTGGACTTGCCGGAGCCGGATTCCCCAACGATTCCAAGGGCTTCGCCGGCATCGAGGGTGAGTGAGACGCCGCGCACGGCCGGGAGCTCGCCGGTCGCCAGTTGATAGGTGATCGACACGTCGTCGAGTTCGAGCAGGCTCATCGGGCCGCCCTACGCAGTCGGGGGTTGAGGACCGTCTCCAGCGCCCGCCCGCACAGGGTAAACGCCATCACCACGGTGACGATGCACAGACCCGGGATGAGGATGTACCACCACGCGCCGGAGGTCGCCGCACCCCAGTCGTAGGAGCCGCGGAGCATGGTGCCCCACGAGGTCTTGTTCGCGCTCACCCCGAGGAACGCCAGCGTCGACTCGGTGACGATCGCGCTCGCCACCTCGAGCGTAGTACTTGCCAACAGCAACGGAGCGACGTTGGGCAGCACGTGCCTGGTGGTGATGTGCCAGTGGCCGCCGCCGAGTGCGGTGGACCGCTCGATGTACGGACGGGCCTCCACCGCCAGGGTCTGAGCCCTGATCAACCTGGCCGTCGACGGCCAGGAGGTGACGCCGATCGCGATGATGATCGTCAACGTGCTCCCGCCCAGGATCGCCGCCAGCACCAGCGCCGTCACCAGCGAGGGCAGCACCAGGAACCAGTCGGTGACCCGCATGACGATCGCACCGATCCAGCCGCGGAAGTGCCCTGCCGCGATCCCGAACACGGTACCGATCACCATGCTGAGCAAAGCCGCGAGGAACCCGATCAGCAGCGAGGTCCGCGAACCCCACCAGATCATCAGCAGCACCGACCGCCCGGACTCGTCCGTGCCGAGCGGATCGTCCCAGCTGGGCGGAGCCAGCTTCTCCCCGGTCCCTCGGACGACGTTCGTCACACCTTCGTCGATGAACAGCGGAGCGATCAGCGCGAGCACCACCGCCAGGACCAGGATCACCAGACCGGCGACCCCGGCCCGGTGGGTGCGGAAGTCCGCCCAGAACCGCGCGAGGCTGCGACGCCGCCGCATCCAGGTGATGCTGCTCATGCCGACCTCACCCTCGGATCAAGCACGTGGTAGATCACGTCGGCCAAGGTGTTCATCAGGATCACCGACACCGTGATCAACAGGAACGTCCCCTGCATCAGGGTGAAGTCCGGCACCCGGATCGCTTCGTAGAACAACTGCCCCAGCCCCGGCCAGCTGAAGATCGCCTCGACCGTGACCGCCCCACCGACCACGAACCCGATCCGCATGAACACCAGCGTGACCGTCGGCAGCAGCGCATTCGGTACTGCGTGCCGCCGGCGGATCTCGTCATCCTTCAGCCCCTTGGCGCGCGCCGTGGTCACGTAGTCCTGCCCGACCTCGTCCAGCACCGACGAACGCATCACCAGCAGGTACTGCGCATACACGACCGCCACCATCGTCAGACAGGGCAACACCATGTGCTTCGCCACGTCCAGGATGTACGCAAAACCATCCGGGGCATCCACACTCTCGATCCCCCGGGTCGGGAAGATCCCCGGGATCGGACCCACGCCGGCCGCGAACACCATCAGCAGCAGAAGCCCGAGCCAGAACGTCGGCACGGACCAGAGCACCAGGGAGATGGCGGTGGAGAACCGGTCGAACCGGCTACCAGGTCGCCACCCGGCCCGGGCTCCCTGCCAGATCCCCAGGCTGACGGCCATCACCAGCGCAGTACCGGTGAGCAGCAAGGTGGCACCGAGCCGCTCGCCGATCAGGTCGAGCACCGGGCGCTTGTACTCGTAGGAGGTGCCCAGGTCGAAATGCAGTGTCTGGTTGACGAAATGGAGGAACTGCTCGGGCAGCGACTTATCCAGCCCGAGCCGGTGCCGTTCCAGATCCAGTTGCTCCGGCGTCATGTTCCGGCCCTGGGCCAGCGCCCGGACCGGATCGCCCGGGAGCATCCGGAAGAGGAAGAACGTCGCGATGATCACCATCGCGATGCTGAGCAGAGCCCCGCCCGCCTTGGCCGCGGCGTACCGCAGTAGGCCGTGGCGGGCCGGGCCCTCCTCGATCGCCTCGGTCGCCGGTTGGACGACCGTCATTCGCGCTCGTCCGCGACGCCCCTACGCCGGCGGGTCAGGAAGAACCCGGCGAGCGCGAGCACCACGACACCGGCGGCGACCCCGACGATCAGGCCGGTGTTGGAGCCGCTGTCGGTCTCGCCGTCGGTGCTGACCGCCTCCAGCGTGTAGAACGGCCAGTAGCTGCTGCCGCCGTACAGCATGCCCTTGTCCTCCGGGATGGAGGTGATGCTGGCGATGCGGTCCTTGCGGTAGCCCTCGAGGTCGTTCGGGTAGTAGAGCGCGATCACCGGCGCGTCCGTGTAGAGCCGCTCTTCCATCTGCTTGATGATCCCGGCCCGCTTCGTGCGGTCGAGTTCCTTCTGCTGCTGCTGGTAGAGCTGCTCGAACTGCGGGTCGCAGTAGAACGACTCGGTGCCGCCGCCCTCACCGGACGCGGTCGGGCGCCTGCTGCAGAGGTGGGTCGCGAGGACCTCTTCCGGATCCGGGTTCACCGACCAGCCGCTGATCGCGATGTCGAAGAGCGCAGTGGTACCGGTCTCCTCGGTGAACTTGCTGGAGTCGAGCCGCTTGGTGGTCAGCGTGATGCCGATGTCCTTGAGCCAGCCCGTCAGGTACTCCGCAAGCTTGTCCTCGATCGGAGTGTCGGTGTGGATGCTGAACCGGAACTGCAGCTTGCGGGATCCGTCCGGCATCGTCCGGATGCCGTCGGCACCCTTCTTGTAACCGGCGTCGTCGAGGATCTTGTTGGCCTTGGCAACATCGAAGGTGACCTTCTCGTCCCCGGTCGCCTCCCAGAAGAAGTCCTTGTACATCGGCGGCACGATCGATCCGTCGGCCGGCCGGGCCAGCCCGTTCTGCACCTCGTCGACCAGCTTCTGCTTGTCCAGCGCGTGGTGCAGTGCCTGCCGCACCAACGGATCCTTCAGCGCCGGGTGCCCGTCGCCGATCGGCTTGTTGTCACTGGTGGTCGCACCGTGGTTGATCTGCAGGTACGACGCCCGCCGGCCCTCGGTGTTCCACTGCACGATGTTGCCGTCACCCTGCAGGGCCTGGAAGTCCGGCGGTGCGAGCCGGCCGATCAGGTCGATGTCG
>NZ_DASRXP010000300.1:0-3960 GCF_035687465.1 Kribbella sp. | reverse complement strand
GTACTGATGCCCCCGTGGTTGCCCGGCTGCGGGACGCCGGTGCCGTGTTCGTCGGCAAGGCGACCACCAGCGAGTTCGCCATCGGGTTGCCGGACGCAACCAAGGGCTTCCCGGTCCCACACAACCCGTGGAACATCGAGCACACGCCGGCAGGATCCAGCTCCGGTACTGGTATCGCCGTGTCCGCGGGCCTGGCTCTTGGTGGTCTCGGCACCGACACCGGCGGTTCGGTCCGCAGCCCTGCCGCGGTGAACGGCCACACCGGCCTGAAGGTCACGTTCGGCCGGGTGCCGAAGAGCGGGGTCGTCCCGCTCGGGTTCAGCCTGGACAGCATCGGCCCGATGGCTCGGAGCGCGTGGGACTGCGCTGCTCTGCTCGAGGTGATGGCGGGATTCGACCCGACCGATCCGAACGCGGCGCAGCAGCCGGTCCCGGCGTACACGGAACTGCTGGACGGGTCGGTGGACGGACTGCGGATCGCGCTGCCGATGCCGTACTTCTTCGACCACGAGCAGCTGGATCCGGAGATGCACGACGCGGTCCTCGTGGCGGTGAAGCAGTTGGTCGGTCTCGGTGCCTCCTCGACCGAGGTGGAGCTCGCCCACGCGGCCGAGGCGAAGGACGCGAACCACATCATCCTGGTGGCCGAGGCCTACGCGTACCACCGCAACAACCTGGTGAACCGCTGGACCGACTACGGCGTCCACACCCGGCCGACGCTGGCCCGCGGTGCCTTCTACAGCGCGGGCGATGTGGCCCAGGCCGAGCGCTTCCGGATGATGTTCTCCCGCCAGGTGGCGGCGCTGTTCGAGAACTACGACGTGATCATCACCCCGTCCGCGCCGACTCCCGCGGAACGCGCGGCCGACCTGTCGCCGAGCAAGCGGCTGCAGGTCGTGAGCTACACCGGCCACTGGAATCTGACCGGCCTCCCGGCCGTCGCCATCCCGGTCGGCTTCTCCACCAGCGGTCTGCCGTTGTCGATGCAGATCGTCGGCAAGCCGTTCGCCGAAGCCACCGTGCTGAAGGTCGCCGACGCCCTGCAGCAGATCACCGACTGGCACCTGGCGATGCCGCCGGTCGACGCGCTGGCCGCCTGACCCCTCCAGAGAGAAGAGAGCTTGCCATGAGCAATGAATCCGAACAGCTGGCGCTGGTACTGGCGATGGCCGGTGTCGAACCGATCGAGACGGATCTGGGGCCGCTGGCCACCGCCTACTCGATCGCCCGGGAGAACTCCGCCCTGGTCGCCTCCGTCACCGCCGCCCGCTACGAAGAGCCGGCCCTGATCTTCTCCGCCCGCCCATGACGGCCCGGACGATCTCCGCCGCGCTGGCGGCACTGCGGTCCGGCGAGGTCACCGCGACCGAACTGCTGGACGAGGCCATCGCAGTCGCCGACACACACGACGAGCAACTCGGCATCTACCTGGCCCGGTTCGACGAGCCGGCCCGCAAGGCGGCTGCCGCGGCGGACGAGGTCTACGCGGCCGGCGACCCGGCCGGTCCCCTGCTCGGGATCACCCTCGGTATCAAGGACATCATCACCAGCGTCGAGGGGCCGACCACCGCCCAGAGCCTGGTGCACGACCCCTCCTGGGGCGACCAGTTGGACGCGCCGGTGGTGAGTCGCCTGCGTACGGCGGGCGGCGTCATCACGGGCAAGACCACGACGATGGAGTTCGCCACCGGCCTGCCGGACCCGTCCAAACCGTTCCCGATCCCCCGCAATCCCTGGAACCCGGACCACTGGACCGGTGGGTCCAGCTCGGGCACCGGCAACGGTGTCGCGGCCGGAGCCTTCCTCGGTGGTCTCGGCACGGACACCGGCGGCAGCATCCGCGGCCCGGCGGCGTTCTGTGGCATTTCCGGGCTCAAGGCAACCTTCGGCCGGGTACCGAAATCGGGGTGCGTGCCGCTCGGCTACAGCCTGGACAACATCGGCCCGATGGCCCGGTCCGCCCGCGACTGCGCGATCATGCTCAACGTGCTGGCCGGGCACGACGCGAGCGACCCGTGCGCGGCCGACGAGCCGGTGCCGGACTACGAGGCCGCTCTGACCGGCGACCTCACCGGCCTGAGGATCGGCGTCGACCCGTTGGCGGAACATCGCCGGGCCGACCAGGATCCGCTGCTCGGCGAGCTACTCGACGCCGCGCTCGCAGTACTGGCCGAGCGCGGGGCGACCGTAGTACCGGTGCAGTTGCCGTACTACCGGGAGCTCACGGCGGCGACTGGTGTCACGTCTCGCAGTGAGGCGTTCGCCTATCACGCACCCGATCTGAAGAGTCGCTGGTCGGACTACTTCGCCGCTACCCGGCAGGGCATGGGCGCGGCACCGGCGTACTCGGGTGCCGACTACGTCCAGGCCCAGCGCGTACGCCGGGTCGGCCAGCGCGAGGTGGCGTCGTTGTTCGAGACGGTCGACCTGATCGTCACGCCGACGGCAAGTGTGGCGGCGTTCGCGATCGACGGTCTCGCGGCCGCGGGGATGGAGAGGTTCCGGGCGATGCACACGTCGTACTGGAACGCGGTCGGCAACCCGGCCCTGTCTATCCCGATCGGCCTCGGCGCCCAGCAACTGCCGCTCTCGCTGCAGGTGATCGGGCGGCCGTTCGACGAGGAGACCGTACTGCGGGCCGGTGACGCCTACCAGCAAGCGACCGACTGGCATCTGGCTCAGGCCTTGACCACTGACCGTGCTGCAGTCGGGGTCTGAGGAGACTGCATCGGGGACGGCTGGGTTACCGTCCCCGGTGCGCCGGGCCGAGCTGCGTCGGGTGCAGGGGTGCTTCCACGCGCTGGCAGTCGGCTCCGGCCTGACGCTGGGACTCACAGCACCGCTCACCGCGGTACTGGCGATGGAACTGGGCGCCGGCGCGTTCGCCGCTGGCGTCTCCGTCGCCTCACTGCCTGCCGTAGTGCTCGTGCTCGACATCCTCGGCACCCGCCTGCTGCCGTATCTCGAACCGCGCCGGGCGATCGTCAACGGCATGTTGCTGTGGGCGCTCGGCTCGTTCGGTTCGGCAGTGGCACCAACCTTCGAGCTGATGGCAGCCTCCCGCCTCGTCCAGGGCATCGGTCTGGCCCTGTACGCCGCTGCCGCGCCCCAGCTTGCTGTCCAGCTGGCCGGCAGCAACCGGGTCGGGCGGGCGATGGGCCGCTTCCAAGCCGCCATGACTCTGGGATCGGCAGTCGGCCCACTGGCAGGTGGTGCTGTCAGCGGAGTCGGCATCGGTACTGCGGGTCTGCGGCTGGCCTTCGCTGTCTGCGGGGTGCTCGCCCTGGGCTGCGCGCTGTTCGCCCGGCTCACACTGCCCAAGATTCCACCTCGGTTGGGACCTAGGTGGAGCCTGCCGAGTCTGCCCGGGATGGGTCGGCCGCGAGCGGTGCTCGGTCTGTGGATGGGTTCGGCAGGACAAGGTCTGCGGGGTGCGATCGGCCTCACCGTGATCCCGTTGGTGGCAGCCGAAGTACTGGATCTGAACGGGCTCCGGCTGGGGATCTTCCTCACCTCGATGTACCTGATCGAGGTGGTGACGACCGCGGTACTGGGCGCGCGGTCGGATCTGCGCGGCCGGCGGTCGGGGATCGTGCTCGGGGCCACGGTCGGGGTGCTCGGGGTCGGTCTGGTGTTCGCGGCGATGTCCAGTGCGTCGGTGCCCGTGCTGTTCGCGGCCGCGGTACCGCTGGGGATCGCGGGCGGCTGCATGTTCGGAGTACTGCCCGCACTGCTGGTGGATCTCGCCGGGACGACTGAGGTGGGGCTGTCGGCCACCAGGATCGCAAGGGACCTGGGATCGTCCGCCTGCATGGTCGGGGCCGGCACAGTGATCGCCCTGGCCGGTACTGCGGCTGCGCTCGGGCTGTGCGTGGTGCTCTACCTGACCGTCGGTGTCTGCATGCTGGTCGTCGGTGAGACCCGCGTTCCACCTAGCTTGGGTGTCTAGCTGGCCTGGGT
>NZ_DASRXP010000299.1:0-11137 GCF_035687465.1 Kribbella sp. | reverse complement strand
GAGGCACCTGCTCAGGTTCTCGCACGGATGCAGGGCCATCCGCACGGTCAGGATCGCCTGTCCTTGCGAGTTCAGCGCCTGCACCCGCCGGTAGATCATCGAGGCGGACTCGGAGTCGGCGTTCTGATTCCCCTCCGGCGGCCGCGGGAACCCGAAGGCAAAAGGCAACCCGAGATAGTCGACAACCTGCACGTCGGCCTTAGGTGCGTAGGTCGCGCCAACGAGTCCCGCGAAAGCACTCGGAGGCGTGTACGCGGCGGTCTTGATCTTCAAGATCGGCGGCAGCAACACGGACGCCGGCAACGGACCCGGACTCACCAGCGCAGGCGGCGCCCCCGCAACCGACTCGTCATCCTTCACGGCCGCCCCAACCGCAACCCCCACCGCATACAACGCACTAAAAACCACCAACACCCCAACCACCACCCCGACATACACCCACCTCGACGGCTTCCTTCTGCCACCCACCCCCACCGCCGCACCAGCCAGACCTCCGGAGTCGCCCCCCACATCTCCCAGTCCGGCCGCATCTCCCGACCCCGCCGCGTCGTCGCGGCCCGGCGCCCCTGCGTTCCACCCTGGTGCCTCACCCTCCAGTCCCAGTTCTCCGGACTCCGGCCCCAGCCCCGCGCCCCGGCGTACCGGCTCCTGTGCTGGCTGGTGGTCGGCGGGCGCGGCGCCGTACTGGGAGAGGTGGTTGCGGACGGCATCGAGGGCTTGCTCGTCATTGCCGAGCAGTCCGTCCAGGGGATCGATCAGCCGCTCAGCGCCGGACCGACCAGGCACCAACTGAGTGATCGCATACGGCCGCTCCACACTGAAGTTCGCCGCCCACAGCGGCGTTTCCAACTGCCCGGGCTCAAGCGCCGCACTCCGGCTCGCCCGCCCGAGTCGCTCCCGTACTGCGGGATCCGCTGCCCCCGCCTCGCTCAGTACCAGCGCGACGATCTCCATCCCGGTGAACGACCGCCCGCGCCAGATTTCTGCCAGCGAGTGCTCCAGCAGTAGGTGCTCGAGCCGATACCCGGGCAGCGCCGGCGCGCCACTCACTTCGACTCCCAGATCGCACGATCCGCCAGCACCAGCACGGCCTGTTCTGCCTTCTCCCGCTCGACCGGGTACGCCTTGTAGTCCACCTGTACGACGATGTCCGCGCGCTGCACGAGCACCGAGATCAGCCAGTCCTGTCCACCGGCCTGCCCGGTCACGTGGCTCCTGGTCGGATAGGGCCGGTCCTCCACGTCGTCCCACGGCTTCCGCTCGAACGCCTGTTTGGCCGCGACTTCCGGCGGGATCGGAGGTTGACCCGCGCCCGGCGCCTTACCAGCCTGCGGGGTGATGGTCACGTCGACCGTGGCAGCGGTATAGGCGGGCTGCGTGGATTCGTCGACCTTGGCTTGGCAGTGCACGTCGTTCGCGCCAGTCTGCGTGAACGGCACCGGTGTGGTTGCTGCAGGCAAGAGAATGGAGATGTCGCCGAGCCGCGAACACAGATCCGCCGGCAACTTGCGCGCGGGAGCAATGTCCTTCGCCCGGACCGGTTCCCCGGCCGCGAAGCCGATCCCCAGCCCGGCGACCGCGGCGATCCCGCTCGCGATCGCAGTACCCCGCACCAGTCGACTCGCCATGCCCGCGACCCTAGCCACGCGCAGGTTCTCCACTACCGCTCAACCCCCAGGCCCCAGACACGCCCCCTTAGACGCCACCCCACCCACCCCGGTTCCAGCAAGTGGAAGGTGATTCAAGCAGCCGGGCGCATGGGTTTGGTTGGTCCGATGAGGAGGTGGCCAGGCAGTGCACACGGCGTGGAGCCGCGCCGACAGCGGGCGCGTAGTGCCGGTGTGATGGTTAGCTGAGGAGGGTCTTTACTGAGCCGCCGGATTCGCTGAGTTTGGTGCCGAGGCCCGACAGTGCCTCGCCGACCGAGGCGAGGATGCCTGAGAGGTCCTGGAGGTTGCCGGCCAGGCTCTCGACCTCCGAGGCGACTCCGCCGATCGTGCCGCTGCCGTCGTTCAGCCGCTTGGCCGCCGCGTCGCCGATGCCGGGGATCTTGTCCAGCTCGCCGGCCAGTCCCGACAGCATCGCTGCAGCGTCCTTCAGCTTGTCCTTCGCCGCGTGCATCGTGTCCGCACTGCCGCTGAGCGCCCGCCGCGCCCCACTCTCGCCGTCCTCGCCGACCAACGCCGTAGCAGCCTTCGCCGCCTGCTCACCCGCCTCCGCGAGCCCACCGCCGATCGTCTTCATCAGCTCCGGCAACCGCCCGATGAACCCGAGCGCATCGTCCGGCAGGTCCCGCACCAGCTTCAGCACCTTCTCGAAGTCGTCCGAGTTCTCCATCACGAACCCGACCGCCTTCTTCACATCCCCCAGATCCCGCCCACCCAGCAAATCCTCGATACCCATGCCCGGATGCTATTGCCCACTCACCCCATCCGCCCCCGCTTCACCCCCACCCACCCCCGGCGCGTCGCCCCGCGCCCGGCCCCTCCAGCCCCCTCCAACCCCGATTAGCGCCTCCCGCCCCGCCGCGTGTATCGTTACTCGACGTTGTCCGGCGCTCGTAGCTCAACGGATAGAGCATCTGACTACGGATCAGAAGGTTGGGGGTTCGAATCCCTCCGAGCGCGCCAGCAAAAGCCCAGTCATTCAGGTGGATGACCTGGGCTTTTGTCATTCCGGGGACCTGTGGTTCATCCCCACGCACCCCACTCCGCGGCCTCCTCCGTCGCCCGCTCCGCAGGCCGCTCCCACCCACCCGGAGGCACGTGCTGCGCCCGCTTGTCCAAGGCCTCGTGGACCTTGCTCCGGGGCATGCTGCCACTCGCTCAGACATGCAGCAAAGGAATCGCGCTCAACGCCTCGTCTCGTACCTGGTCAGGACCACGCCGCCGGGAAACGCCCGCGTCTCCACCAGGTTCAGGTTCACCCAGCTGTCCAGCGCGGTGAAGAACGGTGTGCCGTTGCCCACCAGCACCGGATGGGTGACGATCTCGTACTCGTCGACCAGCCCGGCCCGCATGGCCGCCCCAGCGAGCGTGGCGCCACCGACCCTCATCGGCTCGCCGTCGTCGGCCTTGAGTCGGGTGATCTCCGCTACAGCGTCGCCGGTGACCAGGCGGGTGTTCCAGTCGACCTTGTCGATCGTCGAGGAGAACACCACCTTCGGCGTGTCCCGCCAGTTCCGCGCGAACTCGATCTGCGCCGGGGTGGCGTCGGGCTGCTGGTCGCCGGTCGGCCAGTGGGAACTCATCGCCTCCCACAGCTTGCGCCCGTACATCAACAGCCCGATCGCCAACTCCTGGTCGAGCCACCACTGAAACAGCTCGTCGCTCGGCCTGCCCCAGCCGATGTCGTCGCCGGGCGCGGCGATGTAGCCGTCCAGGGTCAGGTTCATGCCGTAGATCAGTTTCCGCATGGCGCCACGCCTTTCTGTCGAAGGGGTCGCATCTCATCACTCCTTGTCCGGCGGCCGCGCCCGGGCCGCCGCCCACCACTACGAACGCCCCACCTCGGATCCGACAGCCGGCGCAGAAATTCTCACCAAACAGTCGGTCTCGGGAGTCTAGATCGGCTCGGCGCAGGAAACTGATCAATGCGCGATCCGAGTTCGGCGGTAGTCATTCGTGCTCGGTGCGCGCAGCGGCGCCCACTCGGCCGACCAGGGCAACCCGCCTAATCTCAACCCCGCCCGCGCACAGCAAGCAGCGCACCCACTCCACACGCGAACAGACTGCTCAGCCCGGTAGATGCCGTGCAATTAACGTGCAATTGGATGAGGTCAACGACGGTTACTCGGCGGGCCGAGACAGACCACCGATCGTGCTCGGGCGGGCCGGCTCCTGGTCCTCGCTCAATGCTTCCAAGCCGGTTATGCGGCAGCTTGCCGGCTGACCCCAGTCTGACCCCAACAGGTCCACACGAACCGCCATCGGGACAACCTCGGAGCCCATGCTTCACCCTGCGCCAGGAGCTAACCGTCTGTTGCTCGCTCCTACGGATCAGAAGGTTGGGGGTTGAGCAGGTGTTGTCGTAGGTCGGTCGTACTGTCGGCGCATGGTATTTACGTCGCCTGTGGAGCGGGCCGTGCCGAATCGTCTGGCTCACGAGCGCGAGGCGCTGACACAGCAGCTCGACTTCCACCGCGCCACCCTGCTTCGCAAGCTGGAAGGGCTCGATGGCGAGCAGCTGCGCCGGCCGATGACGGCGTCTGGACTCAGCCTGCTGGGGCTGGTGAAACACCTGGCCGAGACGGAGCATGGCTGGTTCCTCAGGATCTACGGAGGGTTGCCCGAGCCAGATCTGTTCTCGACTGACGGTGACCCAGATGCGGACTTTCGCGTCGGTCCCGATGAGACGGCCGACGCGCTGGTCGGGCAATACCTACTGACCTGCGAGCGGGCCCGGGCCGTCGTGGCCGCCGGCGGGCTCGACGACGTGGTCAGGACGCCGTCGGGAGCGGAGGCCAACCTGCGGGCGATCCTGGTCCACATGGTCCAGGAAACCGCGCGGCACAATGGTCACGCCGACATCATCCGAGAGGCGATCGACGGCACAACAGGCCATTGAAGCCCGTCTCACAACTGGGTCAGAGCGGCTCGTTGATCGCGACGATGTGGAGTGTGGCCGCCGAGTACGTCACCGCCGGCGACAACTACACCTGGATCTGCCAGCCCCACCGACCTTCGAAACACGGCGTAGGTGTCTGACCGCTCCACGGATGTGAATTCGCTCAGTGGTTGCTCTGTACCGCTTGGGCTGCCTTCTCGATCTTCGCCCGATGCGTGGCCCAGTCGGCGTCGTCGTGCTCGGACGACGGGGTTGAGTCTGACCCGAGAGCTCCGTCGAGCTGCTCGCGGAGGATGTCGGCGTGACCGAGATGCCGATTCGTCTCGGTCAACACGTGAACCATGACGTTGAACAGCTTCACGTCAGGCTGCGGCCACCACGGCACACGCCCTGGCGCGTCGACCGGCAATGAGTCAATGGTCGCGTCCGCGTGCTGACACGCTCGGTTATACCCGTCGATGATGTCGGCGCGTGACTCATCTTCGGTGACCCACAGGTAGTCGCGGTTCTGGAACCCTGGATCGTCGAAGCTCGGGATCGGTTCCGGATAGGGACGATCGAAGATCACTCCGAAGTATCGAGCTTCCGACAAGGTCAGGTGCTTCACCAGGCCGAGCAGAGATTGGTCCCGGTCCTGGTGAGCGGACGGCGCACGTCATATTCGGACAGCTCGTCTAGCTTGCCCAGCAGAGATGCGCGCCCCCACCGCAGACCGTCGTGGAGGTACTCCTTGGCGAACTCATCGATCATGCAAAGAGGATTACATCCATCCAGATGGCAGAGAAGCCAACCCGCAGCGGCTTGCTAACGGGGTTGGGGTTCGAATCCCTCCGAGTGCGCCAGCAAAAGCTCAGTCATTCAGGTGGACGACCTGGGCTTCTGTCGTCCCCGGGACACGCCAGAAGGACGGCCTCGTGGGATCCGGCTCGCTGTCGAGCACAGCGTCAACCGGACGGCGTGGCCGAGGGCCATTCGCCGAACCACTGCTCGGCGCCGTACTTCTCGAAGCGCTCCACCTCGGTGAACCCCAGCTTTGCCGCGAGGCGCATCGAGCGGTCGTTGGCGGTCTGGGTGCAGAGCACCACCGGCTCGTCGGGAAGCGCGCCGGCGAACCAGTCGAGTGCGGCTGCGCACGCCTCGCCGGCGTACCCGAATCCCCACGCCTCCGGAAGGAACATGTAGCCGAGCGAGACCTCCGGATCGACGTGATCCGGATGCTCTGAGTCGCGCCGATCGAGGGTGACCATGCCGATCATCGCTTCGTCGAGATCGATCGCGAAAAGGCCCGGGCGCCGCGTCGGTGCCTCAGGCAGCGTGCCCTCGAGCTCGTCACGCGGTCGAGGGCCACCGATGTAGGTGCCTACCTCCGGCGAGGCGAACAACTCGATCAGTGCCGCACGATCGCGGGGCTCTGGCTCACGGAGTACGAGTCGCTCGGTCCTGATCGGGGCAGGTGGCCAGGCGACGGGTCCAAGCTCATGCATGGCGGGCAAGGTACCAATGGATCGGCTCTCGCCTACGGCGTTCTTAGAGGAATACGTGGGCGATTTCGAGCCACTTCTGTGCCGCAGGCGGTCGACTATCGCTGGTCGAGGAGGCTGGTCAGTAGGGTCCTGGCCTCAGTGCCGTAGCTGGCCGCGTCGGCGAGGTGGCCGAAGACTCGTTCGTAGGCGCCGATTTCGTCTGCCTGGGTGACGTTGAGGACGGCGGTGAAGAGTTCGACCAAGGCGAGGGTGTTGTCGTACAGGTAGAAGCCGTGGATCGGGGCGACGGCCAACTGGGTGGCGAAGGGGATGACGCCTACCCGGATGGTTGGCAGCGTGGTCATCGAGACGAGGTGGCCGAGTTGGCCGGCCATCACGTCGGGTGGGCAGAGCTGGTAGCGGAGTACCGCCTCGGTCATGACGAAGTGGAACTTCTGCTCGCCGCGGTGGAGGATCTGCTGCCGTTTCATTCGTGCAGCGATTGCCTCATCGACCTCGGTCTCGTACTTCGGCGCTCCGCGTTCGTTGTCGCCTGGATCCCCTTCGGCGAACCGGAAGCGGGCGTATTCGGCTGTCTGCAGCAGGCCTGGCACGAAGCAGGGCTCGAAGTTCCGGGTGAGCTTGGTCTTGGCTTCGATTTCTCCGATCGACCGCTGCCGAGCCGGTAGCCCGTTACGGTACATCCGCCGGTGCTCGACGTACTGCTGCTCGAGGGAACGCAGCGACGCTACGAGCTCGCCAACCAGCGCCTCGCGATCGCAGAAGTGCGCCCACAGCTCCAGGTCAGCGTCGGACGGAGTCTGTCTGCCGGCCTCGATCTTGGACACCTTAGAGGGCACCCAGCCGGTCGCCTTCGCCAAGTCGCGCCCAGTGAGGTGGGCGTCCAGCCTCATCTCCCGGAGGCGGTTGCCGAGCGCCTCGCGCGCTCGCTGGAAACTGGACACCCACACTCGCCTACTTGGTGATGTTCTGCTTGCTGAGGAACCCGTCGTCGTACTGGCCGAGGTAGTCCGCTCTTGGCAGTGCGTAATGCCGAGCGACGTCGCGGTAGTGCGCGTGCTCGACAACGACCGTGGGGTCGCTGATCACATCGGCTCCGAGTAGGACATCACGCTCATCGTGGCGAAGGATGCACATCTTGTGCGAGTCGAGCAGCCAGTAGTCGTAGTCCGGCAGCCCGAGTTCTGTTGCCTGTCCACGCGACAAGTACCGGATATCCTCTCCGGCGGCGACGTTGAGCCGGGACAGATTCAGCCCGAACCGCGTGTAGTCCGACCACGGCTCCGACACAACCCGGACCCGCTCGACCTGCTGACCTTCCAGCGTCCGCCGAAGGATGAGGCCCATCCAGTCTTCCATCCACGAGTCATCCGCCGGCTCCCGCGCGAGGAACCGGCGTACATGCTCGGCCTCACCCCGGTCGGCATAGCTGTCCCGCACCTCGAGCCGGTACGCCGTGTGCTGGTAACTACGAGCGAACTGGACGAACTCCGGACCCACCTTGACGAAGGTCGATTCACTCACGCCTTCGTACCGTTGTGGTGGGCAACGATCAGATCCGCGAGTCCCTTCGTGATGATCACCGCGTCTTCACCCTCCGGGAAGTTGACCAACTGGGCTCGAGCATCAGCACTGGTCAGCGCGTACCCCTGAACGATGTAGCGGCCATCCTCGGTCGCATAGAACGACGGACAACCATCCTTGCCAGAGTTCGGATCGGTAGCGAGGTGTTTGAGGTGCTTCGGCTGGTCCATAGGGATCTCCCTGCGCAACTGAAATGAATGGGGTTGCTCTTCAAGACTCCCGGCTCGCCGAGAAACAGTCAACGTCCATCGGAGAAATCTGGAGCAACTTTCTTCCACGCTAGGTAGCGACTCCCTAACGTCGTGCTCAACCCAGCCGCTCTACTTCATCAGCGGAGAGACGATTGAGCAGCCACGCAGATGTCCTTAACCAGGTGTGGAAGCAGCACCCGATCGACCAGGTCCGTTGGAGTGACCAGAGCAAGCGGTCATGACCCCTGTCTCTAATCCGTTTGCGGTCGCCTACATCGGGGCGCACGTACTCACGGCGGACTCTGAGTTGCCCGCCTTGAAGACAGCCATCGTCGAGTTCGCAGTCGCCCGCGGCTTCATCCTCTTCATGACCTACGTGGAGGATTCGCACACCGTGCTCGCCGCGTTCGGAGAGATGGTCTCGGACGTCTGGAGAGACAACGTGAGGACAGTCATCATGCCGAGCGTCGTTCACCTCGCCGCCCTCGGCAATCCGGTGGAGATGAAGGCACACCTAGAACACCACATCGGCGGAAAGGTCCTGTTCATCAATCCCGCCACCTAAGCGGCGGAGCGAGCGTGCTGGCCCCTGCGCCCGCGTTCGCTCCGTCATCCAACTGAATGACTCTCCTTACCGGCTGGGCGTTCGATCTGCCCGGCTGGGCGTTCGATCTGCCCGGCTGGCGCGAGTCTGCCCGATGGCAACGCGTTGAGATCTAGCCCAGCTCCAACTCGCCGACCGTCTGGCCCCCGCTCAACTCTCCTGTTGCTTGGAAGCCGAGCGCTAGGTAGAAGCCCTCTGGGCCGTCTTCGCCCGGGTGCCAGGTGGTTGTCAGGCGGGTGCCGCCGCGGCGACGGATCTCGTCGGCCACAGCGGCAACCGCGAAGCGGCCATAGCCACGGCCCTGCTCGCCAGCGGCAATGTTGAGCCGCCAGAGGCCCGAACGAAAGTCCTTTCCGTCACCCGTGAAGTCGAGGTCGAGGAAAGCCATCAGGAAGCCCACTGGCCGGTCGTCGTCGAAGATGACGCGAGGCCACGCAAAGTCTCGGTAGACGTACGCCTCCGCAAGGGACTGCACCACCGGCTCCACCAGGTGCTCCTGATTGGCGCTGACCTTGATGCCGATCGCGACGTCGAAGTTTGCTGGAGTGACTGGTGCCAGCCGAACCGTAGTCGTCATGCAGGCAGCGTAAGTCGAGGCCGTGCTGTAGCGGTGGTCGGTGCGCTCCAGGTCGCCACGAGATCAACGGTAGGCGAATCCCGGTCATTCAGGTGGATGGTCAAGCTACTGGCTCGCGGTGAGCTGCGGCTGGGGTGAGCGGCGCCAGAGCAGGCCGACGCTGATGGCGATCAGGGTGGTCAAGAAGAGCTCTACCCACAGTCCGGTTGAGCTCAGTGGCGGGATCAGTTCCTCCGAGAGGTTCCACGCGGCGTGTAGCAGGACCGCGGCCCAGACTCCGCCTCTGAGGCGCTCGGAGACGAACAAGATTGTGTAGGTCAGCGGAAAGAGGCCGAGGAAGAAGAGGAGGCCCTCCAGGCTGACTAGGCCTTTGTCGTGCTGGCCGGTGCCGTTGAGGAAGAACAGCGGGACGTGCCACAGTCCCCATGCGGTACCGAGAACGACGGTCGCGGCGATGCGTCCGTAGTACCGGCGAAGTCTGGGCTGCATGTAGCCCCGCCAGCCGAACTCTTCGGACAGCGGGCCGGCGATGAGTGTGTAGGCCAAGGCCCCGAGCGGTCCGCCGGCACCAGCGATCACCGATGAGGCATGTTGCGGGATGCCGTCGACACCCATCAGCAGCGCCGCCAGTACTGGTGGGGCGCAGCCGAGAACCACAGCTGCAAGAGGCCAACCCCAGGACCAGGTCACCTGCTTGGGCATCCGGTCGGTTCGCCGGTACCGCAGCCACATCACCAACGCAGCCAGCGACGGGCCACTCGCGGCCAGGGCGAAGACCAGAGCACCGAGCCCTTCGTCGACATTCGCGTCGACCACGCCGAGCACTATCCATGGAATCCAGCTCAGTAGCAGGGACACCGCAAAGAACCCGATCAGGCGCTGACCTACCACCGCCCTCGCGTCGCCGATCCGTAAAGACTCAGTCGCGGCCACCACGGTCCCCTGTCACGCACTTCGTCGAAACCATGCCTAGA
This sequence comes from Kribbella sp., assembly GCF_035687465.1. Classification (NCBI taxonomy): domain Bacteria; kingdom Bacillati; phylum Actinomycetota; class Actinomycetes; order Propionibacteriales; family Kribbellaceae; genus Kribbella; species Kribbella sp. Next base: position 1,157 of record NZ_DASRXP010000299.1, on the reverse strand, counting down.
TCCTGGCTGCATTGTCGGCAATCGATGAGGGTGCCAAGCTGTCGATGCATGGTGGTGTTAGACCTACCCCGCCGTACTGCGCGCGGTGGGTCACGGTCGATACAAGGCATGATCACGTCGTGGAATCTGAAGAGGTCCTGACGGGAGGAAACGTAGCCGCGCAGGTAGTCCGGGTGGGCTCGACCGTGCGGAAACCCTCCCTCGTCCAGACGTCCGGAGTCGAGGCCGTCCTCAGCCACCTAGCCGAAAAGCAGTTCGAAGGTGCTCCACGCACGTTGGGACGAGACGAGTGCGGGCGGCATGTCCTTGAGTACATACCGGGCGCTATTGCCGAGACACTGCTTCCTTTCTCACCGGACGAGCTGCGTCGGGTTGGGCGGCTGATTCGCGAGCTCCATGACGCGATGGAGACCTTTCAGCCACCGTCAGATGTCACCTGGCAGGTGGTGGTCCCCAACCCCGCAGGCGTCGACCTGATCTGCCACAACGACCTCGCTCCATGGAACCTGGTCCGCGATGATCATCGCTGGGTGTTCATCGACTGGGACAACGCGGGCCCTCATCACGATTGTGGGATCTCGGCTACGCCGCAAGTGCGTTCGTGCCATTTGTGCCGAGAGGCGACATAGAGGCCATGGGCGCGGCTCTACGCAGAAGGTCATGGCGACCACTGGGGGCCGGCCGCCGCGTACATCGAAGAGCACCATGACGCCTGGGTCACGGCGCTGGTTTCGGACTACCCCAGCTCCTAAGGCTTGGTGACCTAAGCGCGACTGCCATCAGCCGTTGTCGACAGGTACTGGGGCCGGCGGGTGTGCCTAGCCCGTTACTCCCCGACGAGGCCGTCCACTGACTCGCGGATGAGGTCGGCGTGGCCGTTGTGGCGGGCGTACTCCTCGATCATGTGGACCACGATCCACCGCACGCTGCGCGTGCGACCGTCCGGCAAGCCGCGTCGCGCCGGCTGGTCCAAGCCGCCGTCAGCCAAGGTCTTAGAGAGCAGATCGCGAGAGCGGGTTACCGCGCTCTGCCAGAGGGCGTGCAGTTCCTCGGGGGAATCCTGGGCGGCCGAGTTCCACTCCCAGTCGGGGTCGGCGTCCCAGTAGTCGTCTTTCCACATTGTCTGGCGCTCGTTCCCCCGCATGCGCTGGGAGAAC
>NZ_DASRXP010000298.1:0-3142 GCF_035687465.1 Kribbella sp. | reverse complement strand
ATGCCTGGCGGGCCACGCCGCGGGTCGGCCGCTGGGCCGGGGTGGCCGGCGCACTGGCCAACCTCCTCGACCGCGCCCCCGACGGCGTCGTCACCGACTACCTGCACACCGGCTGGTGGCCCACCTTCAACCGGCCGACGCGTACGACATCTCAGGAATAAGTACTCTGCGCCAGTACCTCGCTGAAGCCGCCGCACACCAGCTCGCAGCCGATCTGGAGCTGCAATACGACGCCCACGGCCCGCGCGCCACGGAAACCGTGCGACGACTGGACGCACCACAGCCGGTCGACCGGGCCACCTGGGAGCCCGGCGGCCTGCTCGACGCATGGATATTCAACAAGCGCGACCGCGAATGGATCGGCCGCGTACGGCACGTCGACGGCACGATCAGCTGGCTCCGCAGCGCCGAACTCCGCATCCACAAAACACCCAGTGGCTGACCGATGAACATGTCCGCGGCTGGGTGGTTTCTGTCGGCGGCCCCGGTGATCACCGAAGCATCGCGACAGCGATTGGCGGCGAGGCTGATGGCAAGGAATCAGCAGACGATCCGGCTGTCTGGAGGACCGTGGAACGGCCAGGTGTTCTACGTGGACGACTGGGAAGAACGCCGCCGTGCCGCGGAGCAGATGCGCTGGGCGCCAACCGCCGTGCGCGGCTGGGCACTCGGCTACCGCTCTGAGCGGCGAGGTTCGGAATCTGGGTCTGGACCGACCGGTAGCCGCAGCCTGCCACGCGGACAGATGCCGCTCGCTCCAGGCATCGGGCCGCCAGCCGGGACCTGCCTTCTGTCGTGAATTCATGCCTCGACGTTTTGCGAGCATGCGCTCCGCCGGCAGTGGCGTGGGTCGCGGCTGGCGACAGCAAGGTAGCTTGCCCCAGAACCGCTCGGCGGCGCGGCAGTTATCCACAAGGACGGTGAATCACACCATGCCCAAGCCGATCATGCGCAGCGAGTTGGCCACGTTCCCCGGCTGCGATGAGTCTGCGCATGAGGGCTCTGCGCACTGGCGCAACTAGCACCAGTCACGGCAGGATCAAGAGGCGTAGCCGGTACTGGGCATGCAGGGCACCTCACCGATCCGCAATCTACCGCAAACGACTGTTAAGGGACCAGCATGGCAGACCAGCAAGAGTTCAAATTCCATGGTCCAGCATCCGGGGTCTTTGGGAATCAACGGCGAGTTACTAAGAACAATTTCAACCAGGGCGCAGATCCACTAGAAGCGATCAATGCAGTCCTATCGCAGCTTGACATAGTACTGGATCGAATTGACGGCCCGGACAGCTATGAGTTAAGGCTGGCGGCCAATGAACTTCGCTCTAGCGATACGGACAGAAATACCAGAAAGAATGTCCTTGAGCGCATAGCTCGCATTGCAACCGCTGCGGGGAATGCCTTATCCCCACTACTCAAGGTCACTAAAGAAGCCCTTGAGCTGATGCCCTAGTCGGGGCATGCCCTCAGGCTTCAACGACCTACGATAGGCGAGCGCGAAACGGATCAATTCTCACCTGCAAGTTCGGCGCCGACTTTCCGGATCATCTCTAGAACAAGCATGCCGGGTTCGCCCGCAAATACAGCCACACCAGCTGCTTGTTTAAGGACAAGCCTCATTCTCACTCGCCGGCGAGGTAGGTCGATTCTCAAAAAGCGGATCTGGAACCGGATATCGCGCAGCTCCTTGGCATCTTCCGGCGACAATTTTGGAATAAGTTCATCAATCGCTGACACCAGTTGATCGATTGCCAGCTCGCCGCCTTCGGTCACTTGCTTGAACGTGTTAGATGCGACCATACCTTGCCTTCCGAACACTCCGCTTGCTGCTGCATTAAACTCGTAGTGATCACCTTCCACAGTCATATGCCCTCCCACCATTGTCAGCTTCAACTGTCCCGCCAGCGTCGTCGCAAGCGAACGCTCAATTATCGTGTCCAGGCGGCGCAGTACACCCTTGCTCTGACGGCCCAGCTCCTTCCTGAGCGATGACAACATCTCAGGCTCCCCGAGCACGGCTCGATCCAGGGCCTGATTGACAAGGACGCCTTGGAGGACTCCTCTTCTGCGAACTTTGGCCAGAACCCGACACTGTAGTTCAAGATAATCGCGAAGATACTCTGGATCCAGCATCGGCTTGTAATAGTCGTAATTTCCTTGCTCTCGAGACCACTCGCGCAAGATGCCTCGTAGACCCTCCACCTCCGAGTGCAGGCGCCAAACAGCCGCCCGAATGGTCCGCATTCTCGCAAAGTCGGAATTCCAGCAATATTCGAACTCCCACACAGGGAGGACCTGTGAGCCGAAAGGGATGAGCGAGCACGTAGCCACGTTACTATCCGAGATTATGCTGCGCGGCACGGTCCGCTCGATTACAACGAGCGGCATACCGGGCTGCAACCACGACAGGGGGAGCTCATTTCTACCGCGTCCCCTGTATTGAGACGTCGTGACGTGCAAAAGCCGACGGGATATCGCCGCGCCCGCATCGCCTAGTTGGATACTCTTAGAATTTGGAAAGATCGAGACGCGCTGCCCCAAGACAGATCGCGCCAGGTCCGCCGCTGACAGTCCATTCAACTTTGGCGACACCGAAAATCCAACTTCGGCTCTGAAGGGAACACCACTGCTATATAATCGCCGAAACGATACGCTCAGATTACGCTCGGCTAGGTCTTGACTGGCAGCGCGAGGAAATCTGATTAGACGACGAGCGTCACAATAGTGATACTCCTGGAATAGCCCATCGGGTGGGCCGCCAGTGCGGTAGCGGACCAAGCCGCTGCTTCGAACATATTCTTTCCCTACGAGCGGATCGGGCCAATGCGGCACCGGCAGCCTTCCAGTCTCGCCAACCATCAGCAGACGAGCGTCCGCCATAGGCAGCTGGACGGCCAAGAAAGTCGCGCCTGTGCGCTCGCGCTGCGGCATTTTAGTAGCATAACGGACGCCCACATAAATGCCGATGCCGTTCATATTCGCCGCATCTGGAAGACAAGCGTCCTCCCTCGTCGATCCGAGGGAGGACACCGACAGTCGCTTGGCCGCACTCGCAACCGAGCCGTCTGTCAATGCTTTTGATCGCGAACGGCTACGACGCGGTGCACCTCGGTCACGAGGTGCAGACTGCCTACTTCGTAAC
>NZ_DASRXP010000297.1:0-12639 GCF_035687465.1 Kribbella sp. | reverse complement strand
GGTGTCGGCGAAGATCGGGTCGTCGAGGCGGATGCCGGCGGCTGATCTGGTGCGGAGGGTGGCGACTAGCCAGTTGGGGAGGCCGAGCGTGCGGTTGCCCGCGGCGGATTTGGTGTGCTTGCGGAGGAGGCCCTCGACCTCGACGCCGGAACCGTCAACATCACCCACACCATCGTCCGCATCAAGCGCGAGGGCCTCCTCCGCAAGCACACCAAATCCGCCGCAGGCAACCGCACCCTCGGCCTCCCCAACTGGCTAGTCGCCACCCTCCGCACCAGATCAGCCGCCGGCATCCGCCTCGACGACCCGATCTTCGCCGACACCCTCGGCGGCTACCGCGACCCCACCAACGTCCGCCGATCCCTCCGCACAGCCCTCTCCCCCGTCGGCAGCACCGCCCGCCGCGACCTAGGCCTAGCCCTCCACGCCGCCCGCCGAGAAGCCGGCCTAACCCGCGAACAAGTCACCAAGACCCTCAACTGGCCCAAGACCAAAATCGAACTCATCGAAACCGGCCGAACCAAAGTCGACCGCACCACGGCCACCACCCTCCTCTCGACCTACACCCGCACCCCAGAAGCAACCGAAGCACTCCTCACCCAGGTCGACCAAGCCGCCGAACCAGTCCCCACAGACACCCTCACCTGGATCACCTCCCACGCCTTCCGCAAAGCCGTAGCCACCGCCCTCGACGACGCCGGCCAAACAGCCCGCGGCGCCGCCGACCAACTAGGCCACTCCCGCGTCTCCATGACCCAAGACCACTACTTCGACCGCAAAGCCCCCAACCCCGCCGCCACCCAAGCCCTCCAACAAGCCTTCGAAGACCCCGACCTCCTGTGATGGACCCATCGTCGCCGCGTCCAGCTGCCGATGAATGCGCGGGACTGCGCGAACATGTTCCAGTTCTACGCCCAGGACTCGGACCGCTTCACCGGCGACCGAGACCTGGACCTGGTCCGCGAACTCAACCCGGAGCTCCAGTCCTTCGCCGCCTGGCTCGCCAAGCACAAAACGAGCTCAAAGCGGCAACCAACTGACGTTCTTCAAGCTTGACGCGGCGGCTCGCCCCGGCAAACCCGAGCCGCCATCCAAGGCAGCCGATCTGCCCACCGTTTCGCATCACTAGGCACCGTTTGGCAACGTCCCACGGAGCAGAGACAGAGCAGGAGCCCACGCGATACAGCGAGGTTGCGGCGTCGATTGCGTGCGCTGCGGCCGGAGCGTAGAGCCCGGAATCAGACCTTGCTGGGCGAGGTGACCGGCGAGCTGACCGACGATGACGCTGTTCGGGCGAGTTCGGCCGGTTCATCGAGTCGCGCCAGCTTCCGCGGGTTTGCCATCGCGTAGATCTGGGTGATCCGCCCGTTCTCCACGACGAGGCTCAGCGCAGCCAGCTCGCCGTCGATCTCGATCCGGCCCGCAGGCGCGCCGTTGAGCCACACGGTCGTCGTCTCGAACGTGGCCACCACCCGGTTCAGGCGCGCGAGCAACTTCGCCACCAGTTCGGCCCCGTGAATTGGAGCCCGAGTGGCGGGCACAAGCCCGCCACCATCGGCGATCAGGACCACGTCCGGCGCCATGATCTCCATCAGTTCCCGCAACTGCCCGGTTCGCAACGCGAGCAGGAACCGCTCCACCACGGCCTGTTGCTCCGATCGACTCACCTGCACCCGCGGCCGCCGAGCCGCCACATGCTCGCGTGCTCGCCGCGCGATCTGCCGAACCGTGGCCGCGGACTTACCGATGGCCTTGGCGATCTCGCCGTACGGTATCTCGAAGACCTCGCGCAGCACGAACACCGCCCGCTCGGTCGGCGTGAGCGTCTCCAGCACCAGCAGCATCGCCATCGAGACGCTGTCGGCCAGCTCGACGTCCTCGGCCACGTCGGGCGCGGTCAGCAGCGGTTCGGGCAACCAGGGGCCGATGTAGGACTCCTTGCGCCGGGTGAGCGTACGCAGCCGGTTGAGCGCCTGCCGGGTGATGATCCGGACCAGGTAGGCACGCTTATTCCGCACCGTGTCGAGATCGACGCCCATCCACCGCAGCCAGGTCTCCTGCAGGACGTCCTCGGCGTCGGCAACTGAGCCAAGCATCTCGTAGGCGACTGTGAAGAGCAGGTTGCGGTGGGCAACGAACACCTCAGTAGCGGGGTCTGGGCGGCCGTTCTCATTCACGTCCCGCCACGACCTCCGGCGCGGCCCGCAACATGCCGGCCATGGGCGGCTCCTGACTCTCGGTTCTCGACTGTGTCATCCATAAGACACCGGCCCCACCGTTTTGTGACACCGAACGACAAAGCAGGGGCCCGAAGATGATCAACACCACTCGTCGACCTCCCTGAAGAGGCAGATGCCGGCCCCGCAGTACGGCGAGGCCGAGGCTGCGGGGCGCTGACACCCCATGCTCATCGAAGTCGATGTCTGCCCACGCGCTCTAATACTCCAGCCGTAGATCGTGATCTCGATGGTGAGGGGCGTCGAGGCGGCAGGTGTCCAGCGTGGATCATCTCGCCCGAGATCGCCCATGCCGTCGCGGGCGTCGGCTCCTTCTCCGTCTACCCGAGTTCACCGCGACGGAGGGCGTCCCTTATCTCGCTGAGCTTCGCGGTCGTTGCCGGGGTCCGCTCCTGTGCTTGTTCAGCGAGTCGGAGGGCATCGTCGATCTCGCTGAGCTTCCTGGAGGACAGGACGGCCGCCCGCTCTATCAGGTCGTCCCGGGACACGGTGGTCAGCCACGTGCACGGGGTGAAGCCTGGACGCGGGAACGCGAGCCGCAGCACGCCTTCGAGCGGCAGCCCTTCACCGGCGCCGACCGTCACTTCGATGCCCAGACCCGTGATGTCGAGGCCCGCCGGAGCGACGACCTGCATCACCTGGAACCCGGACGCGTCGTCTCCTGACAGCAGTACGACCAACCTCCGCTCGTCGAACTGGACCCACCAGACTTCGCCACGTTGCACAAGCCCTCCGATACACAGGACGGCAGGCAGACGCTGCGCGACCTGACGCGGTGTGGAGACGGGTGCGGCCACCGTTGATCATCGGTGTGTGACGACAAACGATCATGCGGTGGCCGCAGGTCACAGCGTAGACCCTGCCTGCTGGCAGGGAGGCGTTCGAGGGCCTGATGAGCCGGATAGCGGGACGCTTCACACGGGTCGAATCCCGACGCCGGGCCCGGAAGTTGGTACTCGGCCTGTTGTCGGTCCTGCCGCGCAAGAACTGCTGGACCATCGCCAGTGGGCCGGGGACAGGACCCCGGACGGCATGCAGCACCTGCTCGGGAGGGCGAAGTGGGATGCCGACCAGGTCCGCGACGAGGTGGGTGACTACGTGGTGGAGCATCTGCACGACGACGACGAGGCGGTGCTGGTGGTCAACGAGACCGGCGACGTGAAGAAAGGCACCGACACCGTTGGAGTCCAGCGGCAGTACACCGGCACCGCGGGCAGGTCGCCGTCTACCTGGTCTACGCCGGCCGCCGCGGGTACGCCGCAGTTGACCGGGAGCTCTATGTTCCGCGTTCCTGGACCTCCGATCCCGACCGCTGCCGGGCCGCCGGCCTCGGTGACAATACGGAGTTCGCGACCAAGCCGGAGCTGGCCGCTCGCATGGTCACCCGATTCCTCGATGCCGGCCATCGGGCCGCCTGGGTCGCGGGAGACGAGGGCTACGGCGGCAACCCGAGGCTGCGCACCGCGCTGGAGGAACGCGGCACCGGCTACGTCCTCGCGGTGGCCTGCTCGCACGAAGTCACCACAGGCGCCCGGAGGTTTCGCGCCGACATGTTGGCCAGGAAGATGCCCAAGAAGGCCTGGCAGAAGCTGTCCGCAGGGGCCGGAGCCAAGGGCCACCGCTTCTACGACTGGGCCGTCATCGACCTCACCGATCCCCGGCCCAGGAGCCGGCAGCTGCTGATCCGCCGCAACCGCAGCACCGGCGAACGTGCCTACTACCGCTGCTCTCGCCTGCCGCAGTGCCGCTGACCACCCTGGTGCGCGTCGCTGGATCAAGGTGGCGGGTCGAGGAGTTTTTCCAGACCGGCAAGGGCCTGGCGGCCCTGGACGAGCACCAGGTCCGCCGCTACCCGTCCTGGTCCCGCTGGGTCACCCTGGCCATGCTCGCGCATGCCTTCCTCGCTGTCCTCCGCGCGAACGAACACGAGGGTCATCCCTCGCCCGACGAGCTGATACCGCTCACTTGTGACGAGATCCAACGACTGTTCATCACGCTCGTCAACCGGACCGTCTTTGACCCTGCCCACCGACTTCGCTGGTCCGTCTGGCGACGCCGCCACCAGGCTCGATCCCAGACCAGCCACTACCGGCGTCAAGCCGCTCAAGCATGAAGATCACGATCAACGGCTGTAGTACTAACGAGCACTACAAGTACGGGGAGTACGTGTTGGCAAGGGCGGCAACCCGGTCGGCGCTGGTTGTTTGATCCACCGAGTCATCCTGGAGGTCGATGCCGCCGGCCAGCCAGCCGCCATCGATGGTGAACACGCTGCCGGTGATGAACGCCGCGCTGTCGCTGGCCAGGAATGCGACCAGGTCGGCGACCTCCTCGCTGCGCCCCGGTCGGCGTAGTGGAAATCGGCTGTCGATGTCGAGTTCCTCGCCCATCTTCTGCAGGAGATCGTTGCTGGCGATGTACCCCGGGCAGATGGTGTTGACCCGGATACCGATCGGTCCCAGCTCCAGGGCAGCCGACTTGACCAAACCGATCACACCGTGTTTCGACGCCGAGTACGCCGATGACATCCGAACACCGGTGAGCCCGGCCGCCGACGAGGTGACCACAACCGAGCCACCACCCACGTCGCGCATCGCCCGACCCGCCGCCTGCAGACCGAGCATTACACCGCGCAGGTTCACCGCCATCGTGCGGTCCCATTCCTCCAACGGGTACTCCAGAACACCTGCCCAGTGCCCCGTTCCGGCGTTGAGATGTGCGATGTGTACGGCGCCGTAGCGGGCAACTGTCTCGCGGACCATCGCATCGTTGTCCTCGGGCGATGCCACGTCGACCCGCAGCCCGAACGCCTCGCCACCAGCAGCCACGATCTTCTCGGCCGTCCGCTCAACGCGCTCGACGTTACGTCCGGCACAGCACACCCGCGCTCCCAGGGCCGCAAGCGTTGCCGCAGTCGCCGCGCCGATACCGGACCCCGCCCCGGTCACGACCGCCGCCTTCCCGGCCAGCGAACCCGTTCCTTGCTCCGTCATAGTCATCAATTACTTCCCTGTCCTGATCCGAGATCGAGCCCTCTGGTCCGACATGAGACGTCAGCGACTCGGTCCTTTGTGACACCGCAGCTACATGACGTGCGCCACAAACAGGTGATCAGCATCAGAGATGTCGTCGTTCGTACGGCGGCGCACGTCACACCGGCGTGGTGTCACACATGCAGCGCCGTCGGTGTCTAGTGCCCGACAGTTACACCACAGAGCAGCCGGCAGGGACGCCCGCGAACGGCATCGCCTGGCAGGCTGCGACGAAGGGTTCCGCCAGATCGAGGACGAACCCAAGTCGCCCGCACCTCAGGAGAAACTTATGAACCTCGCCCTCTGGATCGCTGCCGGGCTGCTCGCCGCCGTCGCCCTGTCCGGCGGCATCAGCAAGGCCTTCATGCCCAAGGGCAAGCTGGACGAACTGAGCGCGAAAACCGGTGGGGGATGGACCATGCACGCAAGCGCTGCCTTCGTCAAAACCCTCGGGGTCCTCGAGATCCTGGCCGCGGCTGGCCTGACTCTTCCCGCCGCGCTCGACATCGCACCGGTAATGGTGCCAGTGACAGCCGTCTGCTGGATCCTGTTGATGATCGGAGCAATGATCACCCATGGTCGCCTTGGGCAGTACAAGTACGTCGCGCTGAATCTCGTCTACCTCGCCCTTGCCGCCTTCGTGGCCTGGGGCCGCTTCGGCCCCGAATCCTTCACCGGCTGACTCGGATAAGTCGCCAGCGGATCGTGCCATGCGGTTCGGCGGTACCGACGCTGACTGCCGTGTGCGGCGTGACGAAGTAGAGCTCGGCCACGGCGGCGGTCCGCACTCGGCGCGCAGCAAGCGGCTCCTGCGGACCGCTCGGCCGTTCCCGACCAGCGTGCACGAGCCGATTAGCTCCCAGGGCGACCGCCTCATGAGGTGGACTCATTCTCCGGGGCGAGCCGGGAATTCATGGTGAGTTTGACCTCGCCGTAAGGGAGCACTTGCGACCAGAACAGCGGGGTCAGACCACGCTCGTCCTCGGCGGTGAGCACGCATCCCAGTCGGGATCGGCGAGGATGTTCTGGATCATGACCGTATTGACGTAGACCATGGCGGCCTGGCAGATCCGCAGGCACAGCACGCTCATCTCATCTTCGTCGCGCCGGTTGGACACCAGTTCGGAGTTCTTGCCGTAGAAGATGATCGAGTTCTGCCGTCGGCGGACCTCGCACCGGCTGGGACCTGCACGAACTGCGGCACTCGGGCCTCACTCACCTCGGCGAATCCGGTGCAAGCCTGCTCGAGCTCATGGCGAAATCCCGGCACCGCAAACCCGAGAACCTGCCCGCTACTTCAAACCGTCCCGGCAGGCCATGCGCGACCTCACCTGCTCGACCCGATCGCGGTCGCTGACAGCCGCTTCACCTGCGCCTACGCCATATCCGCCCGCTTTTCGGCGAATACTACGGCGACCCCGATGAGCGGGACCTGGCGACGTGATCGCCATTCAATGGCGCAGGTAGGCACCTCGGCCCCTGACACGATCATCGCCGAGAGGTCAGGCCGTCGTGATCTGACGGAAGACTGGTAGGCCGAGATCGGTCGAATCGCGGCTATCAACAGGAGGTTGCTGCTTGGCCAGGCTCGCGAGCTTGGCCTGCGCGGCGCGGAGGCTGACCTGGAGTCCGGCGACTTCTCCATGCCACCCGTTGAGCTTGGCCTCGGCTATCCGTTCGGCCAGGTTGTGGGCGATCTCGGCCAGCCGCTGCCGCTGCCGAGGATCGATCCGGAGCATCGGGCAGCGGATGCAGGCGTGCTCGTGGATACACGGGCTACCGTAGGGGCGGCTGCAGGTGCCGAGCTGGAACGCCCGATAGGCGCGGATCAGTTCCTCATCGAAGATCGCTAGATACGCCTGGGTCGTCGCCAGACTGCGATGCCCGAGAAGCTTCGCCGCGATGTGGGCCGGGAGTCCGCCCGCGACGGCATCGGTGGCGAACATACGGCGGAAGTCATGCGGGGTGAACCGGAGCAGCTCGCCGGCGTTGTCCCGAAGCCCCGCGCGCTGCAGGGTGTTGCTGAGCAGCCGCTGGACCGCCCCGGCACCCATCGCGTAGGCCCGCCATCCGGCCTTGCGCTGGAACAGATGCGGCAACAACGGGCTGTCGACGCGCTCATGGGCGTCATAGCGCGCGACCAGTGGGATGGTGCCGCCGTTCTGGGCGCGCAGCCGGGTGATCATGCTGGCCAGCACGCTCGCGAGCTCAGGGCTGATCAACAGGACGCGCTCCTCATCGGTCTTCGAGGGCACGACCTGCAGCATGGGAACGAGTTCGCCGGTATCGGCCAGCCGGTAGGAGACCAGCGCCAGGTGAGTGATCTCGACCAGCTCCTCGAGCCGGACTCCGGTGTGGCGCAGTGTTTCGATGACCGCCCAACTCCAGAATGCATCATCCTCGGCTTTGACCACGTCGATGCGTTCACCGGTCGCCGTATCGTCGATCAGCGCCTTGTGGATGAGGTAGCGACCCGGGTGGCGCAGGGATGCTGCAGTCTGGGTCCGTCGATAGGTCACGCCGTCAAAGGTGAAGAGCTCACCGACGTCAACGGCGGCCGCTACGGCGAGCAATTGCCGCTGCTCGGCCTTGTGCCGTTCGGCTGTCTCAACCAGTTCAGGCAGTTTCGGCAGCCGCTCGCGGATGCGTTGATGGATTCGTGCCGTTGTTGCGCGCTTGACCTTGGCCTGTCCAGCCTGGTCTCGAGGCCGGACCGGCGAAGGCGCAGCCCACTGTGCCCAGCTCGCATCCTCCAGCGCCCACTCCTGGATATCGAGGTAGAACCCTCGAACCCGTCCCATCACACTCGACGCAGTCCTGCGAGGCTGGCCATCGGCTTTGAAGCGGACGCGGTGGCGCCACGCCTCCGCGACGTCAACCGGCAGATGCAGCGAGTTAGCTCCCGGGTGATGCCGTTCGATCAGCCCAAAACAGGTTCACAAGATGGGCGGCCAGGGTGACAAATGAGCTGTGGTCCATCGCAGGGCGGCGTTCGTTCAGGTACCGGATTAGCAACCGCCGGATCTCCGGGTTCTGGATCCGGTACCGATCCACCAAGGCGACGGCAGTCTCCGGTCCTTTGCGTTGCACACTGGCCAGCGCCAGCATCGTCTCTTCGGCAGAAACCGCACCGGTTTCCTGCAGCATCTCCCAGGCCGCGCGGTAGCCCTCACCTGACTTCCCGTCCAGACGCGACCGTACCCAGGTTGTGTACTCGTGTAGATCGGCCGCCGCCAGTTCATCGACGGCCTTGCCGGTGTGCAGGACTACCTTGGTCAGCAGCACACCACTCGTGATCTGTGAGCCAGTGAGCCAGTGAGCCAGTGAGCCCCAGCGTCACCCCGGCGCTCTCGACCTTCCCGAACGCAGCGACGCCGAGATAGCGGCGAAGCGTCGCAGTCGCCGAGGAACGGTACTGGGCCAAGCAGTCGTAGCTCGGCCGCAACACATGGACAAGCATCAACGCCCTGAAGCCAGCCTGCACGATCTGCCGATCGTTCGCCAGCGGGACTGCCTGCGAATGGGCGATCACAGCACTGATCCAGTCCATGCCCCGATCGGCGCCAGAGGCAACCCATCGATCCCGCCACCCAGCTCCCGGAGAACTGTTGATCCAGTCCAGGATCGCCCGCGCACCTCGTGTTGCCCTCGATCGGACATTCGGCGGGAACGCCTGCGTCGAGGGAGGTTCGGTGACGAGCTGTAGGACATCCGCAACAGTCGCGTGGTCGTGGGTTCCTGCCGGCCCCGGGAGCGCGTCGCCTCGCAGCCGCCACAGCGTTTTCGGGTCGGCACTTCGCCAGGCCGGTCCAGCAGCCACGGTCATCGCGGGGCACCACCGAGAAGGACATCTAGGTCGGCGATGTCATAGCCGTGCGCCGCGGTCGGCGCCGCTGCAGAGTCGGCGTCGCGGCGGTTGTTGAGGTGCTGGTGAACGCGGCGGATCACCTCAAGATCGTCTTCTTCGAGATAGATCTCAGTGGTGCTCAGGTGCGCGTGGCCAAGGATCGTCTGCACATCACGCATCGACAACCCTTCATCGCGAACCATCCGTAGCGCACAAGTGTGGCGTAGATCGTGCATCGTCCAGTTCGCACCCAACAGATCGTTTGCCCGGCGCAGCATCGCTCGAAGCGCGTCATAGGTGAGTGGCCGATATGCCAACGGTTCGTCGCCTAGGCTGCGGCGCCGCAACGTCCACCACAGCGTCGATCCCGGCGATCGCGGCGCGAACTCGCTCAGATACAGGCGAAGCCACATGAACGACTCCGGGCTGGCTGGTAGCCACTGCTCCGCCCTCGTGCCCTTGCGGCGCACCCGGACAAGTTGATCACCCCAGTCGACATCGCCGCCACTGATACCCAGCAGCTCGCTGGCCCTGGCCGCCGTACTGATCGCCAGGGCAAGAAGCGCCCGATCCCGGTCCGACCGCAACGACCCGAACAAGTCGTCCCAACGCTCATCGGGCATCGCACGCGGAGCCCGTTTAGGAACCGGAGGGTTGTACCGCAACCGGCCCTCCGGCCTGAACGGCTCCAACGGGTTGTGATGCGCATTCGGCCGGCCACCACGAACCCGATCACGAGGAACCGGGTTGAGCAACGGTCCCTCACCACGTTCGATCCAGTATTCGTCGAAAGACCGCAGTACCGCGTTGTTGTGCCGGATCGTCCGCGGCTGATAGCCATCGTCCAGATACCGCTTACGGGTCACCGGATTCACGCCCACCCGCCGTGCGCCAGCTGGCCGCATCGCAGAATCCGGCTTGGCCGAACGCATCATCCACAAGACTAGATCCCGCGTCTCCGTGGCCGTCGCTCGATCCCAGCGGACCTCGACCACCGCTAGGAAACGCCACCAGCGCTGCAACACGTACGCGTAACTCCGCACGCTGCCAGCACTGTTGCCCTGGGCGACGAAGTCCCGCAGAAACCGGTTGATCGGCTCAATAGTCACACCGCGTGCGTCGATGGCGAGCCAGGGAACGACGTCACCGCCCCGCACCACCCGGCCAGTACGCGGTAACACCAACGCACAGACATCCCGCTGAACCTCGAACATCGACGCCATTCAGGGCCTCCTCTGGATCGGATGCCAGCGTCCTCTCGACACCCGCCTCCGCAGCACCGACACACAGGGATCTGACCACGTAGTTCGGTCAACACGTCAGCCTCGACCGGGCGGCCGCCGTGCCCGTCCGGCCGGGAACGGTCCGATAGTGTCCGTTCCAGTTCCGACCACGGGATCGGCGGGTTGTTGTAGCCCACCGTCACCACCTCCACTGCGCTCGGATGGCCTTGTCCGGCTGTGATGTCTCAGGACATGGGTGACGGTTCTGCATCAGGACATCGGTGACACTGGATGTGTCAGGACATCGGTGACGATTCAGGGGTCTTGGCGTGGGCCGCGGGGGTGGCCGTTGCCGACGTATGTCACTCCGGGCGCGGGCCTGGTGTGCTCGATGAGGATCTCGCCTTCGAGGTCGGTGACGGTGATCTTGTCGCCGGCGGTGATGACGAGGACCTGCTGGAAGCCTCGTCGCCCGTCGACCATGTACTGGACCTTGTTCAGGATGAAGACGCCGTTGCTGGTCAGCTTCTTGACGATGGTGTCGTCGGGCAGGTCTGTGGGCACCGGTGCCCGGGTGAGTCGGGGCCGGCTGGCGGGACGGCGGATCAGGTCACGTGTGGGGCGAGGTGTCTCGGTTTCGCGGTGGCCTCCCAGGCGGTCAGGGGCGTGATGCGGCCGGGCAGTCCTTGGTGGGGGCGCTGGGTGTTGTAGATGTGGTCGAAGGCGTCGACCTGGGCCTGCAACTGGGCCAGATCGGTGGCCAGCGGCTGCTTGTCGAGGTAGCGGAACAGGGTCTGGTGGAAGCGTTCGTTCTTGCCCTGGGTGGTCGGCTTGTAGGGCTTGCCGGTGATCGGCCCCACGCCCAGGGCCATCACGTGGACGACGAGCTGGCCCAGGAGCCCGCGCCGCGACGGGTTGAGCGCGGACCCGTTGTCCGACAGCAGCCGTTGGGGCACGCCATGGGCGGGCCGTTTTGACGGCATCGTTCACGCATCCGATGCCATGTCGGCGGCATTCCCCAACTGGATGACGAAGGCCAGCGACAGCACAAGTGACGAGGACGGCAGCCAAGCACTCAGCGAGAGTTGCGTCAGAACGCGGGCGATGAGCTGAGACAGTGTCTCGCTTGCCTTGCCGGATGCTGCCTTCTCGGGCGCGGGTTGGTCGGGGCCGGACGAACCTCCTGCTTCCGCCATGTCTCAGTGGTACCGCTTCGGGACCTCAGCAGGACGTATCTGGTCTGGCGTGGCGCATTCTGTCGTCAAATTCGATCGCCTGTGGACTGTCGATGGTCGCCGCTACGCTGACCACGGCAGTGCGCGGTGGGACACTGCGCATCACGCCGTTCGATGCGATTGGGCACCAGCGATCAGCAAATCCCAGGGCCGCCGCAGATAGCGGTGAACAGGCTCAAGGTATGCGGCAGGAGGACAGGTTGCCTCTCATAGATCGAATCAAGCGCGCACTCGACATCGGCGTCGACACGGACAAGTTCGAGCGCACAGCCATCGCCCTGTTGCAGAGCCGCTACCCGTCCATCTCCCCTGTCGAAGCAGGGAAGGACATGGGGCGTGATGGCGACATCTACGCAGTGATTGCTGACGACCCGGAGAGTCGCGGACGCGTACTCGCCACAACCGGGGATCCGCTCGCCAACCTCAAAAGAAGTCACAAGAGCTGGCAAAAGCACGAAGGCTTCCGCGTAGACAAGATCGTCATCGTCTGCTCGAAAGACATCACCGCATCCGCTCGGGCGAAGATGGACGAGTACTGCCAGACCCAGTCGCCGAAGCTTCCCCTTCCGGAGTACTTTGGGCGCGACTGGCTGGTAACGGAACTTGTCCGCAGCGCCGAGTGGAGGCAGCTTCTCACTGGCGTGACAGGGCGGATGGATTCGCTGACTCCCAGGCCCTTCACAATCGACGGCCAGAGCACTGCGCTGGTCGGTCGAGATCAGGAGATCGCCGACATCAAGTCGTACGTACATCGCGGCGACGATGTCCTGCTGATAGGAGTACCCGGCGTCGGCAAAAGCCGGCTGCTGCTCGAGGTCGGTCCGGATGAAGGCCTGGTGTTTGCGGTTCCGGAAGCCGCTCAATACCTCGCGGACGACCTCCTCATAGTGGCACCGTCATGTGTCGTGGTCGACGACGCCCACCTTCATCAAGACTTCCTGCGAGAGCTCATCCGCCTGCGGCGTCAAGAGGGGCTGAAGTTCAGCGTGGTGGCATCGACCTGGCCCGACCAAGCTGAGACAACAGCCGACGAACTCCCTGGTGGCCGTCCAGTATCCCTAGTGT
>NZ_DASRXP010000296.1:0-5769 GCF_035687465.1 Kribbella sp. | reverse complement strand
GTGACGCCCAGAGCCGTGACGCCCAGAGCCGTGACGCCCAGAGCCGTGACGGTCAGAGCCGTGACGGTCAGACCCGTGACGCGCAGCGTACGGACAGCCAGCGCAACCGGCAGGACCAGAACGATCGTGGCGAGGAGGGCGAGGGCCGTCGCCGTCGCCGTCGGGGCCGCGACCGGGACCGCACCGGCCGTGACACCGGTGCCCGCGACACCGGCCGCGACACCGGGCGCGACAACCAGCGCAACCGCGGTCGCAACGAGCGCTTCGAGCCGGAGCCGACCATCAACGAGGACGACGTGCTCGTCCCCGCGGCAGGCATCCTCGACGTGCTCGACAACTACGCCTTCGTCCGGACCAGCGGCTACCTGCCGGGCCCGAACGACGTGTACGTCGCGCTGTCGATGGTGAAGCGGTACGGCCTGCGCAAGGGCGACGCGATCACCGGTGCGGTGAAGCAGCCGTCCGACGGCGAGCGCAAGGAGAAGTTCAACCCGCTGGTCCGGATCGACACCGTGAACGGGTCGGACCCGGAGATCGCCAAGCAGCGGCAGGACTTCAACAAGCTGACCCCGCTGTACGCGACCGAGCGGCTCCGGCTCGAGACCGAGCCGAACATCCTGACCACCAGGATCGTCGACATCGTCAGCCCGATCGGCAAGGGCCAGCGTGGCCTGATCGTCTCGCCGCCGAAGGCCGGTAAGACGATGGTGCTGCAGGCGCTGGCGAACGCGATCACCACGAACAACCCCGAAGTACACCTGATGGTCGTGCTGGTGGACGAGCGGCCTGAAGAGGTCACCGACATGCAGCGCACGGTCAAGGGCGAAGTCATCGCCTCGACCTTCGACCGTCCGGCCGACGACCACACCACGGTCGCGGAACTGGCGATCGAGCGGGCCAAGCGCCTGGTCGAGCTGGGCCACGACGTGGTCGTGCTGCTCGACTCGATCACCCGGCTCGGCCGGGCCTACAACATCGCGGCCCCGGCCAGCGGCCGGATCCTGTCCGGTGGTGTCGACTCGTCCGCGCTGTACCCGCCGAAGCGGTTCTTCGGTGCGGCCCGCAACATCGAGGACGGCGGTTCGCTGACCATCCTCGCGACGGCGCTGATCGAGACCGGTTCCAAGATGGACGAGGTCATCTTCGAGGAGTTCAAGGGCACCGGCAACATGGAGCTCCGGCTCCGCCGCGAGTTCGCCGACCGCCGGATCTTCCCGGCCATCGACGTGGTCGCCTCCGGTACCCGCCGCGAAGAGCTGCTGATGGCCAAGGACGAGACCACCGTCGTCTGGAAGCTCCGCCGGGTGCTGTCCGCGCTCGACGGTCAGGCGGCGCTGGAACTGCTGATCGGCAAGCTCAAGGAGAGCAAGTCGAACATCGAGTTCCTGATGCAGGTCAACAAGACCACCCCGTCTGCCAGCGGCCGCAACACCGACGACGGCAACTGACCCGATTGGTCAAGTCTGCGCCGTCAATGGCAGACTTGACCGTTGGTTCCGGTTCACGGCCGCATCAAGCGGGCGACCCGGACCGCCTTTGACTCGAGGAGACCCATGAAGAGCGACATCCACCCGACCTACGTGGCGACCAAGGTGACGTGCACCTGTGGCGCGACGTTCGAGACGCACTCGACCGCGGAGAGCGGCAGCATTCACGCTGACGTGTGCTCGCAGTGCCACCCGTTCTACACCGGCAAGCAGAAGATCCTTGACACCGGTGGCCGGGTTGCCCGCTTCGAGAAGCGGTACGCCAAGAAGTAGCTGTCTCACCGCGCGCCGGTTCCGAGCCCCAGTGGTTCGGCACCGGCGCGCGGTTCGTCTGTCCAGGTTCGGTCAGTGTGAGAGGAGTTCAGATGTTCGAGGCGGTCCAGACGCTGAAGGCGGAGTATGCCGAGCTGGAGCGGCGGATGTCCGACCCTGAGCTGCACACCGACCAGGACGTGGCCCGCAAGGTCGGTAAACGGTACGCCGCGCTGGCGCCCGTGGTCCGGACCTACGACGAGTGGCTGCAGACCGCTGGGGACATCGAGGCGGCCCGCGAGCTCGCCGACGAGGACCCCGCCTTCGCCGACGAGGCCACCAAGCTGGAGGCCCGGCGCGAGGAGCTGGCCACCAAGCTGAAGGTGCTGCTGGTCCCGCGCGACCCGGGTGACGACAAGGACGCGATCCTCGAGATCAAGGCCGGCGAGGGCGGCGACGAGTCCGCCCTGTTCGCCGGCGATCTGCTGAGGATGTACCTGAGGTACGCCGAGACGCAGAACTGGAAGACCGAGGTGCTGGACTCGGCGGAGTCGGATCTCGGCGGCTACAAGTCGATCACCGTCGCCGTGAAGGCCAAAGGGACCCCGGAACCAGGCGAGACGCCGTACGCGAAGCTGAAGTTCGAAGGCGGCGTGCACCGGGTGCAGCGCGTTCCCGTGACCGAGTCGCAAGGCCGGATCCACACGAGCGCGGCCGGCGTGCTGGTGCTGCCGGAGGCCGAGGACGTCGACGTCGAGATCGACCAGAACGACCTGCGGATCGACGTGTTCCGGTCGTCCGGTCCCGGCGGGCAGAGCGTCAACACGACCGACTCGGCGGTGCGGATCACCCACCTGCCGACCGGCATCGTGGTCTCGATGCAGAACGAGAAGTCCCAGCTGCAGAACCGCGAACAGGCGATGCGCGTACTGCGCTCCCGGCTGCTCGCCGCGGCCCAGGAAGCGGCCGACCAAGAAGCCTCGGACGCCCGCCGGTCGCAGATCCGCACGGTCGACCGGTCCGAGCGGATCCGCACCTACAACTTCCCGGAGAACCGTTTCTCCGACCACCGGATCGGCTACAAGTCGCACAACCTCGACCACGTCCTCAGCGGCGACCTCGCTCCCGTCATCCAGGCCCTCACCGATGCCGACCTGGCCGCCCGCCTCGAGGCTGTCGACTCCCAGTGAACGCACGCGCACTGCTGGCGGCCGCGACCACGCGTCTGCAAGAAGCCGGTGTCGCGTCCCCCGACTACGACGCAGCCGAGCTCCTAGCCTTCGTCTGCGGCGTCCCCAGGATGCAGCTGGGCCTAGTAGAGGTAACACCCGAGCAACAGACCCGGTACGACGAGTTGGTGGCCCGGCGGGCTCAGCGGGAACCACTGCAACACCTGACCGGTACAGCCGCCTTCCGCTATAGGGAGCTCGTTGTCGGGCCTGGGGTATTCGTACCGCGGCCCGAGACCGAGGTCCTCGTCGGCTGGATCCTCGACAAGCTCGCAGACGTCGAGGCACCCCTCGTCGTCGACCTCTGTAGCGGATCCGGTGCGATCGCAGGCGCTGTGGCGACCGAGCGGCCCGACAGCACGGTCCACGCAGTCGAGCTGTCTCCGGAAGCGTGCGTCTGGGCGCGGCGCAACCTGGCCGGGACCGGCGCCACGCTGCACGAGCGAGACATCGACGGCTGCCTGCCGGAGCTCGACGGACTCGTCGACGCGGTGATCGCCAATCCGCCCTACATCCCTTTGACTGCTTGGGAATCCGTCACCGCCGAGGTGCGCGACCACGATCCCGCTCTAGCGCTCTGGTCGGGCGACGACGGCCTCGACGAGATCAAGGTGGTCGCCGCCACGGCCGGCCGCCTCCTGAAGCCCGGCGGCTGGTTCGGCTGCGAACACGCTGACGTACAAGGCGAATCGGCCCCAGCGGTCTTCGCCGCCACCGGTCACTTCACGGAGGTCCGCGACCAACTCGACCTCGCCGGACGCCACCGCTTCGCAACCGGCCGCAGGGTCTACTCGTAGATCACCAGCTCCGGCCGAGGCTTGAGGGCCATCACCTGTGCTGGGGTCATCAGGGCACCGTGGCGGGTGTCTTCCTTGTAGAACAGCTTGAATCCCGCGTGCACACCTGCTGCCATCTGCGGCGTGAGCTTGCGCCAGGTGGCCTCCTTGTCGGAACGGTGACCGATCCCGTCGACCGACTTGATCGTGACCACGCCCGGGTGCTGCTTCATCGCCTTCTCGTTGCTGACGATCCGGCTGGACAGCTGGTGGAACACGAACACCTTCTCCGGCAGGTTGTTCGCCTGCACCAACCCGGACAGGTACGTCGCGATCTGGTCCAGCTCGGCTCCGCTGGTCCGGCCGAACACCCGGCCCGGCACCTGCCCGGGACCGACCGCCCATTCCGGGTCGAACGCGAGCCCGATGTCCGGCTCCTTCAGCCAGTGCTCCAGCCGCTTGACCTCGGTCAGGATGCTCGCCCGGCCGGGCTGGATGTCGAGCAGCAGCAACATCCGGTGCCTACGGGCAAGGGCCAGGTAGTCCTGGATCTTGGCGTCGGTGAGCCGGCTGCGGTACAGCCCGTCCTTGCCCGCATGCCCGTTCGCGACCACGACGATGAGCTCCAGCACGGGCTGTGGCGTCCGCCCGTTCGCGTACTGCGTGGCCAGCGTCTCCAGCTTCGCCGCCTTGGCATCCAGGTCCTTGTCGAGGGGCCCGAGTGCGGGGGAGCCCGGCAGTCCGACGTACCCGACGAGTCGGTACTTCGGGAAGATCTGCCGCCCCCCTCTAGGCAACTCACCATCGGCGGGCGGCGGCGGCACAGACGACGCGTCCGGCGTCGGCGTCGACTTGGCGGCCGGTGGCCCAGAGGTGGCCGCCGGTACGTCGCTGCACCCGGCCACGGCACCCATCAGCAGCGCCAGTGCTGCCGTGACGGCAGGAACCTTCCGCACGGGTGTCATACGCACCGCACCAGACAACCACGCATCGCCGACACAACCCACGGCCGGGCGTGTCCAACAAGTGTTATCTCGCCACGTACGCGTCGATCTCGGCGAGCAGGGACTCCTTCAAGGTGTCCTCGGCGAAGGAGACCCGGACGGCAGTGCGGGCCAGCTCGGCCGCGCCTTGCTCGTCGAGGTTCAGCAGCTCCGATGCCACGGCGTACTCGTTGGTGAGGTCGGTGCCGAACATCGGCGGGTCGTCGGAGTTGATGGTGACGACCAGTCCGGCTTCGACCATCGCGGCCAGCGGGTGCTCGGCGTACGACGCGACCGCGCGGGTGGCGAGGTTGGACGTCGGGCTGACCTCGAGCGGGATCCGGTGCTCGGCCAGGTAGTCGACCAGGGCGGGATCCTGCATCGCGGAGGTGCCGTGGCCGATGCGTTCCGCCTTCAGGACCCGGATCGCGTCCCAGATCGTCTCCGGGCCGGTGGTCTCACCCGCGTGCGGCACGCTGTGCAGACCCACCTCGCGGGCGGCGTCGAAGTACGGGGCGAACTGCGGCCGCGGTACGCCGATCTCCGGGCCGCCGAGGCCGAACCCGACCAGGCCGTCGGGGCGGATCTCGGTGGCGATCCGGGCGGTCTCGAGGGCCGCCGGGAGGCCGCTCTCGCCGGGGATGTCGAAGATCCAGCGCAGCGTCACGCCGAGTTCCTTCTCCGCCGCGGTCCGGGCGTCCTCGATCGCCTCGCAGAACGCCTCGGGCGCGATCCCGCGCTGCACCGAGGTGTACGGCGTCACCGTCAGCTCGGAGTACCGGATGTTCTGCGCGGCCATCTCGCGGGCGATCTCGTAGGTGAGCAGCCGGACGTCGTCCGGCGTACTGATCAGGTCGACGACGGTCAGGTAGACCTCGATGAACTTGGCGAAGTCGGTGAAGACGAAGTACTCCGCCAGCGCGGCCGGATCGGTGGGTACCGGCGAGGCCGGATGGCGCGCGGCCAACTCGGCGACGATCCGCGGCGAGGCGGATCCGACGTGGTGCACATGCAGCTCGGCCTTCGGCAGACCGGTGAGGAA
>NZ_DASRXP010000295.1:0-2248 GCF_035687465.1 Kribbella sp. | reverse complement strand
CGGCCGACAGGGGGAGTCGCAGAGTCCGGAGGTCGGCGGCGGTGGGCACGGCTCCGCCCGGGAGGTCGCGGGCGGCTGCGAGGACGGCCACGGTCGGGGGTGGCGCCGGCGACAGAGCGACGAGTGCGAAGTAGACGGCGGCTGCGGCGGAGAGGCCGGCGAGCAGCCTGCGGTGCCACCGAGCGGTCTTCAGGAGGCCACGGAGGAAGGAGTCAGATCGGTTCATGCCAGAGAAAGTACGAGCTTCTCGGGCTGCCCAGCCGGTTGTCCACAGAGAGCCGGGCGGGAGGTTAGGCGGCGCTGCTCTTGCTGCCGGAGGAGCCTGAGTCCGAGGAGCCGGAACCTGACGAGCCCGACGAACCTGAGGACGATGAGCCCGAAGAGGAGTCCGAGGAAGACGAGGACTTTCCGGATGAGGACTCCGACGACTTGGACGATGAGGCGGCCGCGTCGCTCTTGGCTGGGACCGTGCTGGTGCCCGTGGAGCGGCTGTCGTTGCGGTAGAAGCCGGAGCCCTTGAAGACCACACCGACCGCGTTGAAGACCTTGCGCAGCGTCCCGTCACAGTTCGGGCAGACCGTCAGGGCGTCGTCGGTGAAGCTTTGACGAACCTCGAGCGAGTTCCCGCACTCGGTGCACTGGTACTGGTACGTCGGCACGTCATATCCCTTCACGACACTGGCACTCCTACTACCCGACTGCTAATAATGCGCCAGAGGCCCGAAGTATTCCAACTCAGCCCGCGCGGCCAGCAGGTCGGACGGGCCGAGTCCAGCCGCCATGCCGCCTGAGCCGGTTTCTGCAGGTTCCTGCAAACGGAGCAACCTTTCACCCGGTTCGGGGCGTCTCCACGACGTGGGACAACTGGGGCGGGGACTGGATTCTGGGCGGGCGGAAGCAAGAGCTAGAGCAGTCGGGGTGGTACCGGGAGCGCTGATCTGGGGCGGAGCCTGCCTGCTCCTGGCCGCTTACGGGACTCCGTGGGCGGCGATCGCCCTGTTCTCGCTCTACCTGGGCGTTGGCATCATGCTGCCAGGCGTACTCCTCTGGCGCTGGCTCCGCGGCAACGTGGACGGGTTCGCCGTCGATCTGCCCTTCGGCACCGGCCTCGGATTCGCTCTCTCGATCCTGACCTACATCCCCGGCCGCGCGATCGGCGTACCGGTTCTGCCGGCCATCATCCCCATCGCGACCCTGGCGGCCTTCCTCGCCGTGCCGCGGCTCCGGGGCTACTGGCAGAGCCAGCGGGCCCCGATGCCGGCCTGGTGGTCCTGGTTGGTCGCAGCCGCCTGCGTCCTCGGGATGTGGGTGATCACCCGCTACGGACTCCAGATCGAGCCGATCGGCTTTCCCGACGCCGCGTTCCAGTACAGCGACATGTCGTACCAGCTGGCCCTGGCCGGCGAGCTCAAGCACCACATGCCCGGCCAGATCCCGTTCGTCATCGGCCAGTCGTTGAACTACCACTGGTTCCTGCATGCCGAGGCGGCCGCGGCCAGTTGGCAGACCGGCATCGAGTTGGACCTCCTGCTGCGCCGTCTGCTCCCGATGATGGCGGCGCTGCTGCCCATCCTGTCGGTCGCGGCTCTCGCTACCCGCCTGGCCCGCCGCTCGTGGGCAGGCCCGCTAGCGGCCTGGTTGCTGCTCGCGGTCACCAGTTTCGACGTCTACGGCTGGGGCGGCCGCGACGCGATCAACCAGGTCTCGTACTCGAGCGGCGTCCTGATGTACAGCCTCACCCACGCCTTCGCGGTCGTCCTGGCGATGCCGGTGATCTGGGTGATCATCTGCATCCTCCGCAAGGACCGGAGCAGGGGAAACTGGGTCATCCTCGCGGTCGGCCTGGCAGCACTCGCCGGAGCCAAAGCGTCCTTCGTGCCGATGCTGGTCGCCGCAGTCGCGCTAGTGATCGCGGTGAAGCTCATCACCGAACGCAAGCTCGACCGCGCATCCATCGGCCTGGGCGTTGCGGTCCTGGCCGCCTTCGCCTTCGCGCAGTTCGTACTGTTCAGCGCAGGCTCATCCGGCGTGGCACTGCAACCCGGTCAGAGCTTCCGCGCACTCGCTACCAGGGTGGGCTTCGGCAGCCATGCCGAAAGCCATGCAGCCGCGATAGCAGTCCTCGGTACTGCGGGCGCCACGTTGCTGGTGGCCTGGGCCATAGCCGGCGTCGGAATGGTCGGCTTCCTCGCAAAGAAGACCTGGAAGGACCCGGCTGCCATCTTCCTGACCGGCTTCCTCATCGCCG
>NZ_DASRXP010000294.1:0-5412 GCF_035687465.1 Kribbella sp. | reverse complement strand
CAGCTCGGATCATGGCTGTCGCGGGCGGTCTGGGGGGAGCCCGGCGCGAACGAGCTACGGCACCCGATGGGGTGGCCGGTCGAGACGTCGCGGGCTGGTCAGCACAGAACGATCAATCACGGTTCCCGGATCGGCGACAAGATTCCACCGACGTTCCTGCTGACCCTCTAACAACGCGCGACGGGCGCCAGAACGACCATGTCAGGGGATGTTGGGGAGGCCGGTCTCTTCCAGGTCGAGGTCGTGTTGAAGTTGCCGGCGGGTGGCGTCGCTGATCTGGTGCTCGTCGTAGAGGCGTCGCAGTTCGGTGGTCTGGACCGTGATGACCTCGCGCCGCACCTGGTAGTAGGCCTTCAGCAGAGCTCCGGTGTCGTTGCCTTGGCCGCCTAGTTCCTCGTTCTGCTGGAGCCGGGCGCCGAGATTGCGGCGTACCCGTTCGAGAACCACATCGGAGGTGGTCTCGAGGTCGGCGAGCCGATCAACATGGTCGAGTGCGGTGCGGGCGAGGGTCGCACGGGTCCGGGCTTCTTCGCGGGCCGTGTGTTCGGGTTCGAGGGCGAGTCCGGAACGGTTGACCAGCGGTGCCAGGCTCAGACCTTGCACGACGAGGGTGAAGATGACGACGGCGGTAGTGAGGACCAGGACCAGGGCACGGCCGGGTAGCGGGCTGCCGTCGGCGGCGATGAGCGGGATGGACAGGGCGGCTGCCAACGGAAGTACTCCCCGAGTGCCGGCCCACGACACCACCGCTGCCGCCCGCCAGGACACTCGGCGGTTGGTGGGCTTGAAAGCGATCGACAGGGGAAGCATCCACAGCACGCGGAGCCCTATCAAGGTGGCGGCGATCGCCAACGCCTGCAGGGGCCACAGGCCGGTGCCGCTGGGGAGCTCGCGGACCAGCGCGGGCAGTTCCAGGCCGATGATGCTGAAGACGACGCTCTCCAGCAGGAAGACCACGACGGCGTAGACGGCGTTCAGCTGGAGGCGAATACGGGCGTCGGTGAGCCGGTGCCGGGTGCCGCTGATGACAACGCCGGCGACAACGACAGCGGTCACTCCGGAGGTGTGCGCTCCCTCGGCCAGCACGTACGCGGCGTACGGGGTGACCAAGGCGATCACGGTCTCGAGCACGGGGTCGGTGGTGCGTCGCCGGATCAGTGTCACGACGATTGCGATGCCGGCGCCGATCACGCTGCCGCCACCGGCCAGAAGGAAGAACTCACCGCCTGCTGCCTGCCAGCTCACTGCGCCACCGGCGACGGCGACAGCGACGGCCACCTTGAACAACACCAGCGATGTGGCGTCGTTGAACAGACTCTCTGCCTGCACCAACGCCTGCACCCGGCCCGGCAGTGCGAGCCTGCGGCCCAACGCCGTCACTGCGACCGGATCGGTGCTGGCCAACACGGCGCCCAGAACGAACGCCATCGAGGCGGGCAGCGGGGTCAGGGCTACCGCCAGGGCGCCGACGACGGCAGCCGACGCAAGGACCAGGCCGACTGCGAGGGCGGTCACTGGTCGCCAGACGACCCGGAGGTCGCGTAGCGAGAGCTCTTCCGCGGCGGCGTACAAAAGGGGCGGCAACACCACCAAGCCGATGATCTCCGGGGCGACTTGCAGCACCGGAGCCCCCGGTATCAGCGCCACCGCCAAGCTGACGAGCACCAGCAGGGACGGCGCCGGGATCCGCCATCGACGGGCGCCGGTGGCAACAGCGGTCGCGAACACGACCAGGAAGAGAATGATCCCCACTTCAGACATCTGCGGAGCCCCTGATCCCCTTGTCCGGGTCGCTGCCGCTGTTAGCGGAAGTCCATCCCCGCGCCGACCAGGCTTCCCGGCACACCGTGGACGACCTTACCAATTCGTGCGATCGGCGCGGCGCGGCACGGTACTTGGCTCGCCGCCGCCCGTGCAGACTGTCTGCACGGGCATCTCACCGTTCCTGCCGCCGGACGGCGTCTGAGCCTGGCGTCAGCTTTACGAGGAGGGTGGTCGGGTTGTGGCCTGTTGTTGGTGCTGTCTTTCCGCAGGCGATGGCGATCGCCCTGAGCCCGGTGCCGATGGTGTGCATCGTGCTGGTGCTGATGTCGCCCCGAGCGGTCGCCGCCGGGCTGAGCTTTGCTGCGGGCTGGGTCGGCGCCCTTGCCATCGCCATCGGACTTGTTGCTCTGTTCACTGACACAGTCGCGGACGAGAATCCGGAGGCGGCGCGGGACGGGGTCGACTTGCTGCAGCTGGCGATAGGCCTTCTGTTCGCAGTACTTGCAGTCCGGTACTGGCGTAAGCGTCCAGCCCCTGGTGCGCCCCCGGAGCGGCCGGCGATTTTCGATCGGATCGCCACGCTCTCCGGACCCGGTCTGGTGGTGACTGGTGCCGGCGCAGCTCTGGCAAACGTGAAGAACCTTCCGCTCATCCTGAGCGCGGGTAGCTACCTCGGGGGATCGGGCCTTGGTACAGGGTCACTGGTCGGTGCTGCGGCCGTCTTCGTCGCCGCGGCCTCGCTGACAGTTCTAACCCCGCTGCTGGCGGTGGTGATCATCGGAGCAGAGAAATCGGCCCGAACCCTCCAAGCTGTCGAGACCTGGCTAATCACCAACCTGAACACCATCACCATCGTTCTCCTGCTGGTCCTGGCCTCAGTCATGATCGGCCAGGGCCTCGACCTCTTCCGCTGACGAGCCCGACACCCGGGTCCGGCTCGCGGTGAAGACCGCTCTCGCTGAGAATTGAGACTCGTGATCGAGCTGCTCGGGGGATGGACGGGTCCCCGTGCCATGGGCAGGAGGTTCGCTGACGGTGTCTGCCGACGAACCGGATTTCACCCAGTACGATCGCGCGTCCGCGGCGCGGATCCTCACCGAAGTACTCGCTGACGCGGTACTGCGGCCGGACGGCTGGCTCCCAGATTCTCCAAGTCGGATCGAGCCTCACCTGACGCCTCTGGAGCCGGCAGCGGGAAGTCACCTGACCACCCCGCAGCTGAACCACCTGCGGTCGCGGATGCGGCCGTGTCCAGCCGAACTGGTCACGAGCGCGACGCATCG
This sequence comes from Kribbella sp., assembly GCF_035687465.1. Lineage (NCBI taxonomy): Bacteria > Bacillati > Actinomycetota > Actinomycetes > Propionibacteriales > Kribbellaceae > Kribbella > Kribbella sp. The sequence continues at coordinate 2,365 of NZ_DASRXP010000294.1, read as the reverse complement.
CGTGATGTGGAACGACAGCGACGGCGTGGTGAACGTCGCCCATTGCGGCCCTGGCCGACTCGGTGCCGTCGTGCCCGTCATCGCGCGCGAAACAACGCTGGTACTACGGCGCGCGCTCGCCGCCGACTCCGCCACCCGAGCAGCGGCAGACGGGCTGTCCGCGGGGGAGCGGGCCACGATGGCTGCGACGACCACGGACCGGGATCCGCTCGAGATCCTCAACGTCGGGCTGGAAACCACGGCACGCGCACTGGTGCAACACGCCTACCTGGCCGAGCAGACGCCGTACCGGGGTCCGGCAGACGTGCTCGCACTGCACGAACACCGTCACCAAGGTCTTGCAGACGAACGGCGTCACGGTGTCGCAGATCGACCTCGACACCAAGAAGGTGGTGGCCGCGTTCCCCTCCGCAGACGTTCGCGAACGCTGCTTCGACGCGATCCGCGACCGCGGCTACACAGTGATCCGCCCGATGCCGGGAACGAAGCGGCCGGCCTGAGCTGCGTAGCTTCTGTAGTCGGCGGCGTGGACATCGAGTAGATACGGTTCCTCGACGATCCGCACTTGCAGCTGGATCGCCACGATCAGGGCGATCAGTCCGGACAGGCCCACCACGTTCGGCACCATCAGGGTCAACCCTGCGGCGGTGAGGACCATCGCGCTGAAGATCGGGTTCCGTACCCGGGAGAAGGCTCCGGCTGTTACCAGTCCGGTGCGCTCGGCGGGATCGACGCCGACTCGCCACGATGCACCCATCGCGGCTTGAGCTGCGAAGGTTGCCGCCATCCCGGCCAAAGCCAGCGCCAGGCCCGCCAGTTGCACCGGGCGGGTGGCGAGGTTGGGCAGGGAATCGAGGCCGAGTAGTGCTGCGATCGGGGAGATCAGTCCGGTGACGATAGCGAGTACGAACAGCACGCCCGCCCACCAGGCGGCGGAGCCTGGGCGACCGGACAAGCCGCGGAAGCCGGCGTCGCCGGTCCGGCGGCGGTGGACGACCGCGCGGATCCCGAACGCGATCGCGAACCAAACGAGGTACAGCACCAATGCGATGACGGCCATGTCTGGCGTCCTTCCTGGAGTCAGTGCTTCAGGTGTGGGTCGTGTGTTCGTGGTCGGTGTGCCCGAGGGGTTCGAGCTGGAAGGTGGAGTGTTCGACGTCGAAGTGGCCCGCCAGGCAGGTCTGCAGCCTGTCCAGCAGTTGCGGGGCGTGGCCGTTCTCGAAGCATTCCCGGTCGGCGATGACGTGGGCGGACAGAACCGGGAGCCCGGAGGTGACGGTGAAGACGTGCAGGTCGTGGACGCCGCGGACGTGGTCGACTTCGAGGATGTGTTCGCGGATCTTGCCCAGGTCGATGTCGGCCGGTGCCGCCTCCAGGAGTACATTGACCGCTTCGCGGAGCAGTTTCACGGCGCGCGGCACGATGATCAGCCCGATCAGCAGTGACACGATCGCGTCGGCGCGGGTGAACCCGGTCAGTGCGATCACCAGCGCCGCCACCAGCACGCCGACCGAGGTAGCCGAGTCGGTGGCGACCTCGAGGAATGCGCCGCGCAGGTTGAGACTCGCAGTACGGGCTCGATAGAGCAGCGCGACACCGATCAGGTTGCCGACCAGACCGATCGCCCCGAAGATCGCCATTCCTCCCGGCTCGATCTCGGCCGGTTCGATCAGCCGGCGCGACCCTTGGACGAGGATGTAGACGCCCATGCCGATCAGGATCAGCCCGTTGATCGCGGCGGCGAGGATCTCTGCCCGCGCCCAGCCAAACGTCCGGCGGCCGGCGGCTGGACGGGCCGCGAGTAGCGTCGCGCCGAGCGCCATGGCGACTCCGCCGGAGTCGGCCAGCACGTGCCCGGCGTCAGCCAACAGCGCGAGGCTGCCGGTGACGACGGCGCCGAAGACCTGAATGGCCGCGATCGACAGCGAGATGACCAGCGTGCCGGCCAGGATGCCTCGGTGCTGCCCTGTCGCGGTGGTCACGCCGTGCCCGTGATCGGAGCCGGTGCAGCGGTCGCATGCACATATGAAGAAGTGTTCATACGTCGACTCTAAGGCAGATCTCCTCGGACTGTCGAGCACGTCCTCAGGGCAGGGTTCTCCAGTAGGACCAGAACTGCTCACCGATCAGGGCGAGCAGGAGCACCGTCCAGGCTGTCAGCACGACACCGTGGTAGCGGGTGATCAAGCTGAGAGTTGGCGGTGCGGGCAGGTAGCGGTTGAGATTGTGGAGCGTGACGTACCAGAAGATCGCGATGGTCACGGTCCACACCGCCATGCAGTACGGGCACAAGGCGCCGATCCGGTACAGGCTCTGGAAGATCAGCCAGTGCACGAACACGACACCGAACGTGGCGCCGGCCTGC
>NZ_DASRXP010000293.1:0-7683 GCF_035687465.1 Kribbella sp. | reverse complement strand
AGCAGACCGGTATCGGCCCCACAAACCGGCAGCCGACCGAACCACGCCACGATCTCCAGCACGGCCCACCACCCGCACCCACAGAACCCACCGAAACCACCCCCGGAAACCGGTTACTGGACAGGGTTTCGCGACTTCTGTAGGTCTGGATGGGGCCACCCCGGCAACCGGCACCACCCGGGCCGACGGAATCAGCGGAAGCACCGAACACCCCGCACGAACCACCCACGCGGGTGGAATCCCCTGAACGCAGCACACACATCAGCCCCGGAACCACCCGGGCGGACGGAATCCCCTGAAGGCAGCTCATACCTCTGCGCGGGATCCGCGTAGCTGCGTCCTTCCCTGGCCGAGGTGGTGGGTGTCAAGGGTCGAACTTGTTCGAGCCCGCAGGGCCGCGAAGCGCCCTTGACACCCACCACCTCGGCTAGCACCATCTCGCAGCGGAGACCGCGCAACCACAGTCCTAATGCACCGGGCGCAACCACAGTCCCAATGCGCCGGCGCAACCACAGTCCCAATGCACGGCCCCGATGCACCGGCGGACGGCGTCAGGGCATTCGGTGGTGGGTCAGTGTTTGGGGTAGGCGGCGTCTACTTCTACTTCTACTAGCCAGCCGGTGACTGGGAGGTTTTCTATTTCCAGGGCGAAGCGGGATGGTCGGGATTTGTTGACTACGAAGGGCTTGGTGGGTGGGGCCGTGCCTAGGGGGACCGGGATGTACTTGCCGGTGGTCAGGTCGGTGTTGGCGAAGTACTGGCGGTAGGCGCGGTTCCAGCCGGCGAAGTCGGCGGCTGGGGCGCCGGTGGGGTTCTGGAGGAAAACGCGCATCGTGTAGACGTCGGAGTACGAGAGGCCGGCGGCTTTGAGGTTCTCGCCGATTCGGCGGAGGACGTTGATGCCTTGGGCCTCGGTGATGGTGACGCCTGCGGGGAGCGTGCCGCCCGGGAAGACGACGGTGTCGACGTACGACGTCTCGCTGCCGGCTGGTGCGCCCGTGTTCAGCGCGGCCGGGCCGAGCCCGCTGGTCTTGTAGATCGGCGTGTTCGCGCCGATGCCGACACCGTTGGCGATCATTGGGTTCGCCTGCCCGGCCGGAAGCGCCGGTACGACGGTGCCTGGGCGCGGTGGTTTCGGCCGGTCCCACCAGCCCGCGGCTCCGGCGGTGAACGAGCAGGAGGCGATCGCCACGACGACCAGCCCGATCAGGAGTTTGCGCTTCATCGGCTGGTCACTCTCGTGTGCAGGGCGGTCACGGCCGCCCGGGCGGACACCATCGCGCCGTGCTGCCAGGCGATGGCGTGGCTGAGGTGGTCACCGGCGAAATAGATGTTGCCGGTGGCATCGAGCAGTTTCGCGTAGACGCCGTCGGTCTGGGACGGCCAGCCGACCCACGAGCCGCGGGAGTACTCGGTGCCGGCCCAGTTCACCGAGAAGGTGGCCTTGATGTTCTTCCGGTAGACGTCGCCGTGGATCTTGGCGCCCTGGGCCAGGGCACGTTCGAGCCGGGCGGCCGGTGTGAGAGCGCCGTAGCTGTTGGCGTTGGACCCCGTGTTGTAGTAGCCGATCACCGTGCCGCGCTCGCCGTGGAAACCGGTCGACGGGTACCAGGTGTTGACCAGGTCGAGGTTGCTGTTGGTGATGCCGCCGTAGATCCGGTGGTCCAGCTCCCACCAGCGACGGGAGTACTCGATTCCGAGTTTGCCGGCGTTGGTCGGTACGGCGTACTTCAGCGAGGCGACGATGTCGGTCGGCAGGTTCGACGGGACCGTGGCCGCGATGTGCGGCGGCAGGGTGCAGATCGCGAAGTCGGCCGCGATCACCTTCGGCCGCGAGCCCGTGCTGTAGGTGACCTCGACGCCCGCGGTCGTGTTGCGCAGCCCGAGCACGGTGGCGCCGTACGTGATCTTCTCCCGGCCGATCGCCTTCTCGAACGCGTACGGGATCCGGTCCATCCCGCCGACCGGCTGGAACATCATCATCGCCTGGTCCCAGCCGAACTCGAACGAGAAGTAGTTGCCGACCCCGCTGGCCAGCACGTCACTCAGCCCGTACGGCGCTGCCGTGGTGCCGCCCTCCATCCCGGCACCCGGCTCGATCTCGTAACCGCGGCGACCGTCGGTGCCGGTGTACTTGAACCCGTCCACCTTCGACCCGACGGACCCGAAGCTGCGCAGGAAGCTGATCAGCGCATCCTTGTCAGTGGCGGTCAGGGCGGAGTCGAGCGCCCCTTGGTCGGTCGCCTTGGAGAGCAGTTCGGAGACGTAGCCGTAGACGTCCGCCTTGGCTGTGCGGTGCCGGATCGGCTTGTTGGAAAGGGAGGTGGCGCCTTCTCGGTACAGATAGGCGTCCGCGTTCTGGTTGACGAAGGGCTCGATCGCGACGCCGAGTTCACGGCAGTAGTCGAGCGTGACGTGGTGTTGCGGGATCCGGCCGGGGCCTGCGTTCATGTACTGGCCGGGCGAGAACTTCGCCCGCTGCGTGGCGCCGGTGAGGTCCTTCTCCTCGGTGCCGCCGCGCACTGTCCAGTTCCGGCCGCCTGGACGTTTGCGGGCCTCGAGCAGGGTGACCTGGTAGCCGGCCTTGCGCAGTTCGTAGGCGGAGGTCAGGCCGGCGATGCCTGCCCCGAGGATCACCACATGCTTCTTGCCGCGACCGTTCAGCTCGAGCCGCGTCGGCGCGGCGTACGCGGGAGTCTCGGCGACTCCGGCGAGGCCGAGCGCGCCCATCGCGGAATACATCACACCGGCTCCACCGGTGATGCCTACATGTTGGAGGAACTGCCTTCTCGTCTGGGCCATGCCATCTCCTCACTGGGCACTGAAGTAGCTGCCTAGGAAGGTAATAACAAAGTGTTTCCGCCCGGTCACAGTCCGGTGAGCACTCCGGGCCGAACCTGTCAGTATTGTTTCGGGTTAACGAACCTGTGCATCGTTGATCCTTGCCTGGAGCGTTGTCGCCACCGGCGCGATCTCCGCATAGACCCCCGGGAAGCCCTGTTCGGCGCAGCCTTTGCCCCACGAAACGGTGCCGAGCAGGCGGCCGTTGAGGACGAGCGGTCCGCCGGAATCGCCCTGGCAGGAGTCGATTCCGCCGGCCAGGTATCCCGCGCAGACGTTGTTGCTCGCGGCGTACCCGCCACCGGCGTACTGCTTGATTCCCAGGCAGACGGCGTCCCCGAGGTCGGGGACCGCTGCCTTCTGGAAGGTGTCCTCGGGTCCCGTGTCCTGCGTGTCGCCCCAGCCGTAGACGGTCGGTACGACGCCCTTGCGGTCAGCCTTGAGGTTGGTCTCCAGCCGGATCGTCGGTACGCCGGTGAGCGGCCGCGCCAGCGTGAGAACCGCGAAGTCGTTGCGGTAGTTCTTCCGGTTGTAACCCGGGTGAATCCAACTCGCCGAGATCGCCGACGTCTGGCCGGCGGAATCGTCGAGCAACTCAGCCCGACCCTGTACTGCGGTGTAGGTGGCGAGCGCCTGCGTCATGCAATGTGCCGCGGTGATCACCTTGTTCGGCCGGACCAGGACGGCGCCGCACCATTGGCCACTCGGGTCCGCCGAGTCCTTGTTGAGCAACGCGATCGCCCACGGTGCTTCGGAGGTGCTCGCCAAGGTTCCGCCGACGATCAGGTGGCGTGGTCCCTCAGCCACAGCCGGCGCAGTACCCGCCGATGCAAGGACGAGAACCCCAACGGCGAGCGCAGCACGAATTAGCATGCCGCGAATTTACTCCGAGTGGTCGCCTGATCGCGGTAGGCGACGATCAGCTGGCCGCTTGTCGGCTGGTGTCGGCGACGGCCCAGGTGGTCAGGAGGTGGTCGGCGAGCAGGTTGTCGAGCGTCAGTGAGCAACTTGCGCCGAAGAGGATGTCGGCGGTCGCGTCGGGGTGGTCCGCGGCGTAGGTGTCGCAGAGGTCGTGCGCCGCGATCTGCTCGTGGACAGCATCCGCCACCACGTGCTCGGTGAAGTACCTGGCCTGCTCGTCGGTGGCGCCCAGCCGCGCGGCGCCGGCGGCGTACCGGCGGTTGGGCAGGGTGGACGTCATCTCGAGTGCGGCGAGGTGGCCGAGCAGTGCCCCGGTCCAGCGGCTGTGCAGGGCGAAGAGCGACATCACGTTCGCCCAGGCCAGTGTCACCGCCGGTACTTCGGGGACGTAGTGGCCGTAGCTGTCATCGAGCCCCAGCCAGCGCATCGTCGTACGGAAGAGCTCGGAATGCATCCGCTCGGGCCGGCCGCCGCCGTACTCGTCGGCCTGGATCTCGACCAGTGCGGCCTTGGTCGCGCCGTCGAGCCGCGGGATGCCGAAGCTGTGCGGATCCGCTTCCTTCAGCTGGTAGACCGACCGGTTCAGCACGAACTCACGGAACTGGTCGAGGTCGGCATGCCGCTGCAGGTACGCCGCCAGCGGTGGTCCGTCGTCCGCGTCGATCAGCCGGCGGAGCTGCGCCGAGGGTGGTTCATCGGTCACCAGGCGGCGGCAACTCGTCTGCAGCCAGCTGGTCCACGGCTTCTCCAGCTCGGCGCGGAAGGCGAGGAGCTCGGGATCCCATTCCGCGTCCGGGGCGCTTTCGTCGAAGCCTCGGTAGTGCAGCTCATAAAAGCACCACAGCGCCAGGTGGAAGTCGTCGTCGGACCACGGTTCGGCCAGTTGTGGTGCGGGTCCGACTCCGCCCCGCAGATGATCGATCACCCAGGCGCTGAGTGGTCCGCGAGGTGGTGGTAGTTGCATCTGACGCTCCTTGGTTCTCCGGAGGCCCCCGGTACCCGGATCCATGCGTGCGTCTGGGTACCGGGGCGAGCATGAGCGACGCAGAGACTGTGATCCGGGCGTACGAGGACGGGCCGCTGCTGGTCCGGGGTGATTTCGAGCTGCTCGATGAGCAAGGCAACCGGATCGATCCGCAGCGTGGCACGATCGCGCTCTGTCGCTGCGACCGGTCCGCGCAGAAGCCCTTCTGCGACGGAAGTCACGCGTTGGTACGCCGGGGCAAGGCGGCCCGGGCCGCGAGAGCCTGACCGGGGCGGTGGGGTGGGGAAGGAATCAGTACTGAATGGAATCGGGGCTTACGGGCACTGTGAGGGTAAGGAATTGCCGGTTCTCGAGAACCCGCAACTCCTAGGCCTCGGCGTTGAGCAGACCAGCGTCGGGGTCGCTCTTTCTGTCGATTGATGATGCAGACTAGGGGCCAGGGCCGACCGGCTGGGGGGATCGGCGCTTCTTCAGGAGGTGACCGAGATGGAACCCGTGCCCCCGGTACCAGGGCAGGCCTCAGAGACCTTGCTGCACCAGGTCGCGGAAGTGATGACCGAGGTGTCGGCATCCCTGCAGGCCCCGATCGATCTCGACGAGACTCTCGACCTGATCACCCGGAGCGCGGCCGACACCGTGCCCGGCATCGTCGGGGTGAGTATTTCGCTGACCACCAAGGACGGCCGGATCGAGACCAGGGCGCCGACCAGCCCGCAGGTGATCCGGGCCGACCATCTGCAGTACGAGCTGCATGAAGGTCCTTGTCTGGACGCGGCGGTCGAGGATCCGGTGGTGATCGTCGACGACCTGGCGCACGATCCCCGCTGGCCCGTCTTCGGCCCGAAGGCGGCGGCGCTGGGGTTCGGTTCGCAGGTCGCGTTCCAGTTCCGGGCGGAGCCGCATGCCCGCGGCGCGCTCAACCTGTACGCCGGTGAGATGTACGGGATCGACCAGGACTCGATCCACCTCGGCAGCTTGTTCGCCGGGCAGGTCGCGGTGGCGATGGGCTGGGCCAGGCAGGACCAGAGCCTGACGGAAGCCCTGGCCACCCGGAACGTGATCGGCCAGGCGGTCGGCATCCTGATGGAGCGCTACAGCCTCGACTCCGACCGGGCCTTCGCCTTCCTGGTCCGCCTCTCCCAGTCCGGCAACACCAAACTCCGCACCATCGCCGCGGCCCTGGTCGAGTCCACGAACACCAACGCCAAACGCTGACTTCTCACCGCGCAACGGCGCAGCTCGGTTGGCTGCGGCGCTGGTACGAGCGGGCTCCGATGGTCAGGGCTGTCCCCAGGCCGGCGAAGGCAGCACCCCCGAAGAGCACCATCCACGCCAGGCCGGTCGGGGTGAACGGCCCGGAGTCTGCTTCGGGTGGGATCACACCGGCCAGTGTCAGGGAGCCCCAGATCGCCAGCGGTACGCCGTACAGGGTGAGGCTCACTCCGCCGATCCACGCCGGCAGCAGGAGCAACCAGCGCGGTAGGCGCAGGCCCCACCGCTGCAGCAGCGCCAGCACGAGAACCACGCCGACGAGCGACGCGGCAACGGTGATGTCGATGCCGAACCGCTCCAGCAGGCGACTCAACGCGGACAGGTCGCTGCCGTCCATCGCGGTCCGCCATTCCTGCGGCGTCACCCCGAGCGCGCTCCCACCGGATCCCCAGACCACCTTCACCATTGCCCAAGGCAACAGCCCCAGCAGGACCAGGTACGCCGTACGCCGCGCCCGGGTGGACGCCCTCCGAGAAGGCGGTCGAACCAACGGCGCGTCCGGTCGCGCGGAGACCGGATGATCCATGCCGCACCGGGCGCAGCGGGATTGCCGCCGTCTGAGCTGCACCTGGGTGGTTCCGAACATGAGCAGAGCGCCAACCAGAGCAGTGACCTGCGCAATCAGCGCGAGCGGGCGCTCCACGGTCCCTGCCGCGATGATCCCGACCCCGCTGAGCGCCAGGCCGAACGTTCCCAGCAACGCGGTCGCAGTCGCGAATCCCAGTGCGACCGACGCCGCCCGGGTGGTCGCCTGCGCGGACAGGATCCCGGCGACGCAGCCACTGAGCAACGCCAAGGAGACAAGGACAGCTGTCGGCCTCCCACCCGGTGGATCCCCCGCCACGTTGGCGATCGGGAACCCCGCTCGCCCACCCGCCAACCAATAGACCACCCAACTGCCGTAGGCGACCGCCCAGAGTTGCCCCGCCCGCGGCACCCAGTACGGCCACCGCCGCCACACCCCGACCAGCCTGTCCATGGTTTCAAGCGTCTGCTCTCCGTAGGGCGCGGCGGCTCCCTCGGGCGGGTGAATCGCCTCCCTCGCGTGTAGCAAGCGGATGGGGCGGGCACGGGGAGGTATGACTGTCTACGGCTTTCACGCCTCGCATGAACAGGTCCCGCCCGCCGACCTGCTGCTAGCGGTTGTGCGGGCGGAGCAAGCCGGGTTCACCGCGGCGATGTGTTCGGACCACTTCAGTCCGTGGAGTGAACGGCAGGGTGAGTCAGGGTTCGCGTGGGCCTGGCTGGGGGCGGCGCTGCAGGCGACCGGATTGTCGTTCGGTGTGGTGAACGCGCCCGGCCAGCGGTATCACCCGGCGATCATCGCGCAGGCGATCGGCACGCTCGGCTCGATGTACCCGGGTCGTTTCTGGGCGGCGCTCGGCACCGGCGAGGCCAGCAACGAGCACATCACCGGTGACGGCTGGCCGCGCAAGTCCGTGCGCAACGCCAGGCTGCAGCACTCGGTCGAGGTGATCCGGAAACTCTTGCAGGGCGAGGAAGTGAGCCACGACGGGCTGATCACAGTCGATCGCGCCCGGCTCTGGACGCGACCCTCCGAACCACCGGCGCTACTCGGTGCCGCCGTTTCCGAGAAGACCGCGGCGTGGGTGGCCGGCTGGGCCGACGGGCTGATCACAGTCACCGCCGAGGAGGATCACCTG
>NZ_DASRXP010000292.1:0-25653 GCF_035687465.1 Kribbella sp. | reverse complement strand
GCCGACCCCGAGGCCGACCATGCTGCCGATCACCGGCGCCCAACTGGGAATGTCGATCAGATAGCTGACCAAGGACATCGAGCTGATGCCGAGAGCGAGGCCGAACAGGGCCAACCCGATCGGAAGACCCATCGCGATGAGTGAGCCGAACGCCACCAGCAGGATGATGATGGCGGCGGCCAGGCCGAGCGCCTCACCGATGCCCGTCTCAGCCGCCTCGAGCGCGTAGAACAAGTCGCCGCTCAGCTCGATCCGTAGCGGTGAACCTTCCGCTGCCTGGGCAGCGAGCTCCTTGAGCGCCTCGAGGTCGCCGGTGGTCAGCTCTTCGAGGACCGGATACTGCAGCCGGAGAAGGGCGACACGACCGTCGGGCGACATCGCCCCAGGCGCCGCCGCCAGCGCGCTCGCCGGATCGTTGGTCCCGAGTAGGTGCGGCAGCTTGCCGGCCGACTCCTGGACCTGCGTCAACGCGGCCCGTGCATCAGCTGAGGTGAAGAACGTCGCCTGGTCGTCGAGCGGTGTCATGACCACCTGGGCGGTCAGTCCGGCCTGGTCCGCGCCGGCGGCCGACAGGAGATCGGTCGCCTGTTGGGAGTCGAGTCCTGGCGCTCCGAAGGTGTTTTCGAGCTTCTGACCGAAGGCGCTGGATGCCGCGACCACGAGCACGGCCACCACCAGCCAGGTCCCGATCACGGTCCATGGCCGGCGCGCGGCGAACCGGCCCAACCGATACAAGGCGTGCGACATCATGAGCGATCTCCTTCAGTGACCCAGCGGATATCGGTACGCGACCGACGTGGTCTCAGCGTGGCGAGACGCAGCGGCCGGCACCTCGGACGAAGGGCCGCAGTTCGCTGGGCCGTCCGGCTGACCGGTGTCCCGTACTTTGGGCTGATCCACGCAGCGCTCCGGCTGTCTACGCTGAGGCCATGTTGAGTACCGCGGTCCGCACCCTCTGGGCCGAACCGCGTGCGCCCCAGGCACCCCGGCGGGTATGGCGTGACTGGGTGCTCGTCGCTCTGCTGCTCCCGACCGCGATCCTCGAAGGCATCCTGCGGACCGACGTCGTCTGGAGGCCGGTCGCGATCCTGCTCGCAGTGGTGCTCGTCCTCGCCCTGTTGTGGCGGCGCACCCATCCGCTCGTGGCAGTGGCCGTCGCCTTCGGTGCCGCGATCGTGAGCAGCATCGCGGGCCTGATCGGCGGCGTCCCGTCGGTCGGCTTGTACACGATGATCGCCGTGGTGGTGCTGCCCTATTCGCTCCTTCGCTGGGGATCCGGTCGCGAGATCGGGATCGGTCTGACGATCATTTTGACCGCCCTGGTGGTGGGTCTGGCCGCCGAGTACAACGGGTTTGGCGAAGCTGTCGCCGGGGCCGTGTTCCTGCTGTTTCCGGCACCGCTCGGGGCTGCGATCCGCTACTGGTCGACCTCCCGGCTCCGCGAGTACGACAAGGTGCGGCTGCGGGAACGTGAGCAGTTGGCCCGCGAACTGCACGACACGGTCGCTCACCACGTCTCGGCCATCGCCATCCGCGCCCAGGCCGGCCGCATCGTCGCCGCGTCCCGCCCCGAGGCCGCGATGGACGCCCTCGCCGTGATCGAGGCGGAGGCCTCCCGCACGCTCGCAGAGATGCGCGTGATGGTCGGCAACCTTCGCGAGGATGAAGCGGCCGCCCTGGCCCCGCAGCAGGGCGTGGCCGACCTCGAGCGGCTCGCCCGCAGCATCGGGGACCGGCCCAGGGTCGAGCTGGAGCTGTCCGGTGACCTCGCCGACCTCGGGCCGGCGGTCGGTGCGGCGATCTATCGCATCGCGCAGGAGTCGATCACGAACGCCGTCCGGCACGCGCGCCATGTCACCCGCATCGACGTCCGCGTCGTCGGCGACGGCGACTCGATCCGCCTGACCGTTCGCGACGACGGTGATGCCGCCTCGACCGGGTGGAACCCGCTGGGCTATGGGCTGGTCGGCATGACGGAGCGCGCGACGCTCCTCGGCGGCTCGTTCGACGCAGGTCCCGGCCCGGACAAGGGCTGGACCGTCGAAGCGGTGCTGCCGAAGGCCGGCACCGCCAGATGAGCGTCCGGGTGCTCGTCGCCGATGACCAGGAACTCATCCGCACCGGGCTGACGATGATCCTCGACGCGCAGCCCGGCATCGAGGTGGTCGGTCAGGCGGTCGACGGCCTCGAGGCGGTGAGCCTGGCCCGTCGGCTCCGCCCCGATGTGTGCCTGTTCGACATCCGGATGCCCGGCCTGGACGGGATCGAGGCGACCCGCCTGCTGGCCGGGCCCGACGTGGACGACCCGATCGCGATCGTGGTGATCACCACCTTCGATCTCGACGAGTACGTCCACGGCGCCCTCAAGGCCGGCGCGCGGGGGTTCCTGCTCAAGGACGCCGGACCCGAACTCCTGGTCCAGGCGATCCATGCCGCCGCCAACGGCGACGCGCTGATCGCCCCGAACATCACGGCCCGCCTGCTCTCGGCCTTCTCCGACGCACGGTTCGGCCGCTCGCCGGCCCAGCCGGTCGAACCGCTGACCGGTCGTGAGGAGGAGGTCCTGATCACGGTCGCCCGCGGCCGGACCAACTCCGAGATCGCCGACGAGCTTCACATCAGCCTCAGCACGGTGAAGACCCACCTGGCCAGCGTGATGGCCAAGCTCGGGGCCCGCAACCGGGTCGAGATCGTCATGTGGGCTTACGAAACCGGCCGCGTCCGCCGCTGACCGAACAGCCTCCCCGGTCAGCCGCCCGCGGGGTAGAGCTTCACCTCCGCCAGGGAAAGCGGGTTCGACGTGGACTCCAACTGGATCCGGACGTATCTGGCCGTGGTGTTCAGGTCGACCGTGGTCGGACTGCCGGCCGTCGCCGCCTGCCGGATCGCGGTGACGGCTGGCGCGGTGCGTGCCTCTAGCAACGAGTCGGCCGTGATCGGGTTCTCCGACGTGATGATCCAGTAGTTGGCCAGCCGGTCGGAGCAGCAGTCGGTCCGGTTCCACAGCGAGACCTGCGACAACGCTTCGGCCTTGCCGAGATCGACTTGCCACCAAGCCTCGTTGGACGGCTCGTTCGTGTGGGTGACCGAGTTGTCGCCCCAGCTACCGCTGGTGTTCCCGTCCACCGCTCGCGAAGCTGGCGCGTCATTCGCGGTGGTGCTCTGCGTGGCGGGCTTGCCGCGGGCAAGGTTCACCCGCCACAGCCCGGCTCCGGCTCGTGCCGACAACTGCCAGTCTCTCGCGACCAGCTTGGCGGTCAGGGTGAAGTCGCCTTCGCCCGACGCCATCGTCGGGGTGACAGTGAAGGTCACCGGGAACGGACGGCCCGGCTTGACGGTCGGGGTCTTCACCGAGGCGGGGCTGACCTTCCAGCCTTCCGGTACGGCGAGGCTCAGCTCGCCGGCCGGCAGGTTGCCAGAAAGGGCGACGACTGAGGCCTTGACCTCAACCGGCTGCAGTCCCACCGCCGCCGGGGCGGTCAGGTCGATCTTGGCCTGGGCGCGGACGACGTAGTCACGACCAGCCGACGTGGCGAACGAGACAGTGTCGGTCCCCGTCCGGCGTACGTCGACCTTGCGGCCACGGTCGTCCGTCACCGAGTACGGCCCAGCGAAGATCTGGTTGCGCAAGGCAACAGCTCCGCCTTTGTCGGAGTGCAGCCGGATCTCCGTGGCGGCACCGTCCTGCCAGGTCGCCCCGACGGTGAACGCTCCGCGCGCCCGAAGTCCGTCGTACGAGCCCTTGTCGGCCCAGGCGTCAGGCAGGGCGGGCAGTACGTCGATCGAGCCGCTCTGGCTCTGCAGCAGCATCTCCGCGACGCCGGCCGTGGCGCCGAAGTTGCCATCGATCTGGAACGGCGGATGCGTGTCCCAGAGGTTCTTCAGCGTGCTTGTTTTGAGGAGTTCCGACAGCATCTTGTGCGAGTGGTTCCCATCCAGCAGTCGCGCCCAGAAGTTGATCTTCCAGGCCTTGCTCCAGCCGGTGCCACCGTCGCCGCGACCCTCCAGCGTCTTCACCGCCGCAGCTGCGAGCTCGGGGTTCTCCGCCGGGATGATCTGGCGTCCCGGGTGCAGGCCGAACAGTTGCGAGACGTGCCGGTGCTGGTCGTTCGGGTCGTCCCAGTCTTCCTTCCATTCCTGCAGCTGGCCCCAGGACCCGACCCTCGTACCGGGATCGAGGCGCTGCAGGATCGAGGCGAGCTGGCTGCGGAAGGCCTTCGATTCACCTACCAGCGGAGCAGCCTCGGACAGGTTGGTGAAGAGATCCCAGACGATCTGCTGCGGCATCGCGGCGCCGGCCGAGTAGTCGCCGTGCTCGGGGGAGAAGCTCGGCGAGACGACCAGCTTGCCGTCGCGCGGGTCGACCTGCAGCTCGTCGATCCAGAACTCCGCAAGCTCCTTCATCACCGGATAGGCCCGCTCCTTCAGGAACTTCTTGTCCTGAGTGAACTGGTAGTGCTCCCAGTAGTGCTGGGCGAGCCAGCCGCCCGCGTCCGGCATCCAGAAGGCCCACGGATAGTCGATCACGCCGGTGAAGCCGAACGGGTTCGTCTGGCTGTGCACCACCCAGCCGTCGCTCCCGAACATCTCCTTCGCCGTCACGCGCCCGGGCGCCTCCAGGGCGTCCACGAAGTCGAACAGCGGCGCGGTGGTCTCGGAGAGGTTGGTGGTCTCGGCCAGCCAGTAGTTCATCTGGAGATTGATGTTCACGTGGTAGTCGGCGCCCCACGGTGCCGAGGTCATGTTGTTCCAGACACCTTGCAGGTTGGCCGGCAGCACCGAGTTGTCCCTGGACGAGGCCACCAAGAGATAGCGCCCGTACTGGAAGTACAACCGCTCAAGGGCCTTCCTGGCTTCTGGACCAGCCGTTCCTTCCTGGTACTGCTTGAGAAGCTGGTCGGTCGGGATGTTCGGCATCACCTCGCCCAGTCGCAGGTCGACCCGGTCGAAGAGCTTCCGGTAGTCCGCGAGATGACGGGCCTTGAGTACGCCGTACGAGAGTCGGCTGGCTGCGTCCACCCGGCTGGTGATGCCTGCGTGAGGATCCTTGCCCCGGTACGTCGGGTAGACGTCCGAGTAGTTCGTCCCGGAGCTGACGACCAGCACGACCGAGTCGGCGCCGGACACGGTCACGGTGCCGTCGGGGTTGTCGGTGCGGGTGCCGCCTGTGTTTAGCACCTGCAACTGCGACTCATAGAGCATGCCGTTGTCGAGCAGGGCGCCGCTGACGGTGATCTTGCCGTGGAGGGCCGTCACCGTGCGGGTGCGGTTCGCCTCGCCGGTGAGGCTGGCGGTGAAGCCGATCTTGCCTTTGGCGCTGGCGCTGAGCCGGGCGACGGTGACGTTGCCCGGCTCGCTGGCGAAGTACTCGCGCGTGTAGCGCGTGCCGCCGGCGTCGTACTGGACACCTGCCAGGGCGTTCTCGATGTCGAGGTGGCGGCGGTAGCCGGTGACGTCCGAGGGAGCGGGCGTCATCGCCAGCTTGAGATCGAGCAGGGGCTGGTAGCCGCCGAAGCCGATCACGTTCTGGGCGAGGGCACTGGTCGCGTCTTCGGCGGAAACGACCAGGTTCTGGTCGATCTGGCTGCGGATGTCCGCCAGCGCCGTGGGGCGGGGTGTCCGCCAGTTGCCGAAGTCGTAGCCCTGCGTCGAGCCGGGGCCGCCGGTCCACAGCGTCTTCTCGTTCAGCTGCAGATGCTCGGTGCCGGGATCGCCGAAGATCATCGCGCCGGTCGCGCCGTTGCCGATCGGCAGCGCCTCCGACTCCCAGTCGGAGGCAGGCTCGGTGTACCAGAGTGAGAGGTCCCCTGGGCTTCCAGCTGAGGAGGGCGGGGGAGCGGCCGAAGAGCCCGCTGGGGTGGTCAGCCCTGCCGCGACGGTCACCGCGGCGAGGAGAGCGAAGCCGGTGGTCACGAGACGCATCCTAAGCCCCCAGAGATCCGATGAATTGCCGAAACCCTAGAGGTGAGATGGCGGAATGTACACAGTTCGTTGCGCAGAAGATCGGATGTATCAGGGTTCGATGTCGCGGATGTTGGTGAGCTCGTCCGGGTCCGGTCCGGGCACGGCGAGGAACGCCTGGACGTCCGCGGCGAACGCGATTCTCATCGCAGCACCCCGCCAGCCGTCCACATTGTGGTCACCGCGGTGTCCGGTCCATCAGGACCGGGCCGGTGAGGACGCCACCTTCCACCGGGAGGGTGTGGCCGGTGATCCAGGCCGCGTCGTCGGAGCCGAGGAAGGCGACCGCTGCCGCGATGTCCTCCGGCTCGCCGATCCGGCCGAGCGGGTAAATCTTGGCGAGCCGGTCCAGTGCGCCCGGCTGGGCGTCCCAGTTCGGCGTCCGGATCGTGCCGGGCGCGACGACGTTGAAGCGGACGCCGCTGGATCCGTAGCGGGCGGCGAAGTTCTGTGTCATCACGATCTGGCCGGCCTTCGCCGCGGAGTACTCGACATTGCCGAAGGCCGCGACCCCGTTCACCGAGCTGATCGTGACGACGTTGCCGCGCGTCTGGACCAGGTGGGGGAGCGCGGCCTGGATGCACTGGGCGGCGCCGACCAGGGTCAGGTCGAGTTGCCGATGCCATTCCTCGACGGTCGTCTCCTCCGGCGGCGAGGTGACGATGCAGCCGCCCGCGTTGTTGACCAGCACGTCCAGCCGGCCGAACCTCTCCACCCCGGCCGCGACCGCCGCGTCGATGTCCTCCCGCGAGGTGACGTCCACCCGCACGGCGAGAGCCTGCTTGCCGAGCTCGTCGGCGACGGCGGCGATCTTGTCCTCCTGCAGGTCGGTGACGATCACCGAACCACCCTCAGCCGCGATCCGCCGCGCCACCGCCGACCCGATGCCCTGTGCCCCTGCCGTGATCAATGCCACCCGGCCCTCGAAACGCCGCATGTCAGCTCCCCTCCACCACTCGGTCGACCTTCTCGTCGGTGATCCGCCGCTCCAGCTTGGCCGGGTCCAGATTGCGGCACAGCACGATCGAACCACCTCCGGAGATCACCCCGACCAGCGTCTCGATCCCTGCCGGACCCACCAGATCGGTCGTGGTGAGAAGACGGTCTGCGATCGGCTGCGCAGTACTGATCAGGTCCGCATGGGACCTTCCGTCGTACGCCGGTGACGCGGGCGCGGGGGGATCGAAGGGGACGAACAGATCGGGGTGGTTGTAGACCTCGGCACCGTAATCGTGGACCCCCGCGGGCAACGGCTCGCGGAACCGGCCGCCCAGGGGGAGCAGCGCGGAGGCGATCGTCTCCCGGGCACCGCGGATCGCGAAGTCGGGGCCGGTGATCGCCAGCGCGCCCTCACCGGTGGTGACGGCGGCTCCCGCGGACCAGGTCGACAGCGCCCAGACCACGCCCAGCCAGTGCGGCGGCAAGCCGATGGCGACCGTCTCGCCGGCCTCCAGGTCGTACTCGTCGACGAGCAGGTTCGCGGTCTTGGCGACCCAGTTCGCGGTAGTCACCGCGCTCAGCTCGATCCGCTCGCCGGAGACGTCGTCGTAGTAGGTGAGGAATGGCCTGGCGCCGTCACGGGTGACCGCGGCCCTGAACAGATCCGGAAGGGTGCCCGACATACCCGGAACCCTACGTTTGCGACCCGGGCGTAAGTTGGTTGGGGACTCCAGAAAGAAGGAAACTCATGGTGTCGATGCTTGCGCTGCCGGAGGGTGGCGAGTGGATCGTCCTGCTGGTGATTGTGGTCCTCCTCTTCGGCGCGAAGAAGCTTCCGGAGCTGACCCGCAACACCGCCAAGGCCCTGGTCGAGTTCAAGAAGATCTCCAACGGCCAGGACGACGAGACCCCCGCGAAACCCACCGCGAACTCCGCCGCGGGGCCGGCCCAGCCGGCCACAGCCGCCCCGCCCCCGCAGCCCGGCGAAGAACCGCGCACCTGACCCGGCGACATCACAGCCCCGCAGCCCGGGGCCGGGGGAGTTCTCGTAAAGTCGATTCATGTTGATCGTGATCGGCCTTGGGCTGATCCTGGCCCTGACTGTTGCCACCGGCTACTTCGTCGCGCAGGAGTTCTCCTACGTGGCGGTGGACCGGAATCGGCTGCAAGGGCTGGCCGATGCGGGTGACAGTGCTGCCGCCCGCGCTCTGAAGGTGACCTCGCGGCTGTCCTTCGTACTATCGGGAGCCCAGGTCGGCATCACGCTGACCGCGCTGCTGGCCGGCTACGTCGCACAGCCCTATCTGGGCGCGGGGCTGGAGGACGTGCTGGGCAGCGTCGGATTGCCGGCCGGCGCCAGCTTGACCGTTTCGGTGATCCTGGCGTTGCTGCTGGCAACGATCATCCAGATGGTGCTGGGCGAGCTGGCGCCGAAGAACCTCGCGATCGCCAGGGCCGAGGCGCTCGCGCTGCGACTGTCCCGGTCCACCCTGATGTACCTGACCATCGCGGGCCCGCTGATCCACCTCTTCGATGCCGCCTCCAACCGGATCCTGCGCCGGATCGGCATCGAGCCGGTCGAGGAGTTGCCCCAGGGCGCCACAGCGCAGGAGCTGGACAGGATCATCGCCACGTCGTACGAGCAGGGCCTGCTGGACCAGGACACCATGCGTCTGCTCGATCGCGGCCTCGACTTCCGCGACCGGACCGCCGGCGAGGTGATGGTGCCGCGGGTGGACGTGGTCACCGTGCACGAGGACGACCCGCTGACCCGGGTGGTCGAGCTGCTCGACAGCGGGCACAGCCGGTTCCCGGTCGTCGGTGCCTCGGTCGACGAGGTGGTCGGGGTGATCTCGGTCGCCGAGGTGGTCGCGGTCGAACCCGAAGCTCGGCAGCACACCACGGTCGGGCCACGCGCCGCGCCGCCCGTGGTGGTCCCGTTCACGCTCCTGTTGCCCGCAGTACTGGAACAGCTCCGGACCGCGCACCGCCAACTGGCGATCGTCGTCGACGAGTTCGGGGGATTCGCCGGGGTCGTGCACCTGGAGGACATCGCCGAGGAACTGGTCGGGGAGATCCGGGACGAGGACGACCTGCCCGAGGCCGAGCTGATCAAGAAGCCGGACGGGTCGTGGATCCTGCCCGCGCGCTGGCGGCTCGACCAGGTGGTGGAGGCGACCGGGGTCAGCCTGCCGGAGAACGACGATTACGAGACGGTTTCCGGACTGGTGATGGCACGGCTCGGGCGGATCCCGGTGATCGGGGACGAGGTGGTCGTCGAACTGCCGCCGCGCTTCGAGCACGACGGCCGGCGGGTGCCACCGGAGTACGCGCGACTCAGGGTCGAGACCTTGCAGCGACGCGTGCCCGGGCTCGTAGTACTGGAGCGGCTGCGATGAACACGACAGTCGCGTTACTGGTCTCGTTGGTGCTGCTTGTCCTCAACGGGTTCTTCGTCGCGGCCGAGTTCGCGCTGGTCGCGTCCAAGCGGCACCGCCTCGAGCAGGCCGCGGCTGAGGGCAGCCGGTCGGCGCGGTCGGCGATCGCCGGGGTCAGCGAGCTGTCGTTGATGCTCGCCGGCGCCCAGTTGGGCATCACGTTGTGCACGCTCGGCCTGGGGTCGTTGTCCGAGCCGGCGGTCGCGCACCTGCTGGAGCCCTTGTTCGAGCTGGTCGGGCTGCCCGATCAGGTCGGCCACGTGATCGCCCTGATCATCGCGGTCGGTGGCATCGGTCTGCTGCATGTGGTGCTCGGCGAGATGGCGCCCAAGTCGTGGGCGATCAGCGATCCGGAGCGTACGGCGTTGCTGCTGGCGATGCCGTTCCGCGCCTTCACCTTCGTCGTCCGGCCCCTGCTCGTCGTCCTCAACGGTCTGGCCGGCGCCTGCCTCCGGCTCATCGCGGTGACGCCGCAGAACGAACTGGCCAGCGCGCACGGCCCGGACGACCTCCGGCTGCTGATCGATTCGTCAGGCGAGCACGGCACCCTCGCGGCGCCGGAGCACGACCTGCTCACGGCGTTGCTCGCACTGCAGAACACCACCGTCGCCCAGGTGATGACGCCCAGCTCACAGCTCTCGACCGTTCCGGCCCAGGCCACCGCTCGCGAGGTCGAGCTGACCAGCCGCCGGGAGGGCAGGTCGCGGCTGGCGGTGGTGAGTTCGGATGGTGCCGTCTGCGGGATCGTGCACGTCAGCGACGCCGTCCGGGCGACCACCGGTGGTGGAGAGACCCCGCGCGCCACGGACCTGATGACGGAACCGCTGCGGTTGCCCGCGGTAACAGCCGTCGCCACGGCGATCCGCTTGATGCGCGAGGACCGCTCCCAGCTGGCAGTCGTCGAGCAAGACAGCCGTCCGGTCGGCGTCGTCGCACTGGAAGACCTGCTCGAGGAGGTCATCGGCGAATTCGACGACGAGACTGACCCCATCATCACCGCCGCCCGCGAAACCACCTCCGGCGGCTGAGGCTGCCGTCCACAGGTCCTACCGTGGTTGCAGACAGTCGGGAGGCCCACCGTGCCCATCAGCCGTATCGGCCTGGTCGTACACCAGGCCCGCCCGCTCGCCGTCGAGGCGGCCGGGACCGTTCATGAGTGGTGCAACCGGCACGACATCGGCTGTACCGACATCGACGTGTGGACGGAGCACCAGGGCCGCCGGCGGGGCGGGATGGAGGAGATGCAGCACGCGGGCAGCCCGGACCTGATCGTCACGCTCGGCGGCGACGGTACCTTCCTGCGCGGCGCCCGGATCGCGGCGAAGAACGACGCGGCCGTACTGGGGGTGGACCTCGGCAAGGTCGGCTTCCTGACCGAGGTGGCCTGCAGCGAGGTCGAGGAGGCGCTGGAGGCGGTCCATCACGGCGGCGCCACCATCGAGGAGCGGATGACGCTCACCATGCGCGCCTCCCGGCCGCTGGAGATCCCGGCCGGCATCGAGTCCGTGCTGCGGCTCGGGCACGGCCCGGCGCTGCCGCCGCCCGCGATCCGGCCGGAATCCACCGAGGGCAACGGCTGGGGAATCGCCCTGGACGTCACAGCCCTGAACGACGTGGTGCTGGAGAAGCTGGCCCGCGATCACCAGGTGGCGATCGGGGTCTACCTGTCCGGCCGCCTGCTCGCGTCGTACTCGGCCGACGCCGTCATCGTGGCCACCCCGACCGGCAGTACGGCGTACAGCTTCGCCGCGGGCGGTCCGATCCTGTCCCCGAACGCCGAGGCGATCGTCTTCACCCCGGTGGCACCCCACATGACCTTCAACCGCACCGTGGTCGCCGCACCGGACGAACCCGTGGCCCTCCGCGTCCTGGGCCACTCCGGCCAGGCAGCCGTCAGCATCGACGGCCAGCTCCGCGGCGTCCTCGACCCCGGCGACTGGATCGGCGTCTACGGCTCACCCCGCCGGCTGCGCCTGGTCCGCCTCCGCCCTACCGACTTCTACGGCCGCCTCCGCGACCGCTTCCGCCTCACCGACGCCCCCGCCACCGCCGCCGACGGCGAATCCGAACCCCTCTTCTACCCCAACACCCCCATCCCCCCAGACCTGGCCCACCTCCGCCTGCCACCCCCCATCACTCCCGCCGGGTAGGGTTCCTCCCCATGCGAAACGTGGTGATCCTGGCCGGCGGTTCGGGGACGCGGCTGTGGCCGTTGTCCCGGGCCGACAAGCCCAAGCAGGTGCTGCCGCTCGCGGCGGGCAACTCGCTGCTCCGGGTGGCCTACAACCGGCTGCAAGGTCTGGTCGACCCGGCCAACATCTACGTGTGCACGGTGGCCGCTCACACGGATCTGGTCCGTGAGGAACTGCCGGAGCTGGGTGAGCAGAACATCATCGGTGAGCCCGTCGGCCGGGATACGGCGAATGCGGTCGGCCTGGCCTCCGCGGTCGTTGCCCGTAACGATCCGGACGCCGTGGTGGCGATCGTCGGCTCGGACCACCTGATCACGCCCGAGGCGGAGTTCCGGGCGGCGATCGAGAGCGGCTTCGAACTGGTCGAGCAGCGGCCCCGCTCGCTGGTGACTTTCGGGATCGAGCCGACCCACCCGCACACCGGACTCGGTTACGTGGAACGTGGCGAGGCCATCGACGGCACCACCGCGTACGCCGTGGACCGGTTCCGGGAGAAGCCGGACCGGGCGACGGCGGAGGAGTACCTCGCCACCGGCCGGTTCTGGTGGAACTCGGGCATGTTCGTCTGGCGGGCCGAGACCGTACTGAGCGTGCTGGACGCGCTGCTGCCGGAATCAGCCGCCCAGCTCCGTCAGGTCGCGTCGGTATGGGACACCGCGGAGCGCGGCTCAACGCTCGCCGAGATCTACCCGACGCTACGCAAGATCAGCGTGGACTTCGCGGTGATGGAACCGGCGTCGCAGGGCAAGGTCGACGCCGACGTGGTCGTCATCCCGATGCCGGTGCACTGGCTCGACGTCGGCTCGTGGGCGGCGCTCGCCGGCACCTACGAGGTCGATGCCAGGGGCAACCGGCATGACGGCCTGGCCCTCAGCTGTCTGCTCGACTCGCACGACAATGTGATCGTCACCGACGACCCCGACCACCTGATCGCCGCTGTCGGCCTGCGCGGCCACATCATCGTGCACACCAAGGACGTCACCATGGTCTGCCCACTGGCAGACGGCGAACGGGTCAAGGACCTGGTGGCCCAGGTCCAGTCCGACCACTCCGAGCGCTACACCTGATCCCGGACAACAAAGCGCCCCGGACCAACGGTCCGGGGCGCTGCTGTCTGTGCTGGGGTCAGCCGCCGTTGGGTTCCTGGGCATCGAGGGCGGGGTATTTCTCCATGAACTGCTGGAGGGCTTCGCCGCTGACCGAGCCGCAGAACTGGCGGTGGCCGAAGGAGGTGGTGCCGTCGGCGGCGGGACCACCCCAGTGGGAGAAGGCGATGTTCTTGCCGGCCGGCCAGGCGGCGCCCTCGGAGGCCTTGAAGGGGGCGGCGATGAACTTGTTCATCGAGGTGTCCGGGAGCTTGGACTTGGAGATCTTCTCGATCAGGGCGGTCTGTTCCGCGTTGCCGGCCGTCGCCTCGTTGTACCAGAGGATCGTGTAGCCGTGCTCCAGGTTGTGCACCAGGTTCGGCACCGGCGGCCGGTCGTCGGCGGTGTAGAACTTCCGGTCGAACGGCGCCCAGGTCGCGTAGTGCGAGCCCGAGGACGGGGGAGACACGGCGTACTTGATGTCCGTGCCGTCCGGCTGGTGATCCTGGGTGCCGCTGGCCGCGTCGTCGGTGGGCTTGTCGCAGGAGGCGGCCGAGGCGGCCACACCGAGGTCCGTGATCGCGGTGTTGCGGGTGCGGGAGTCCTGGATCAGGCGGATCGCCGGGTAGGCGATGATGGCCAGGCCGACCAGGATCGAGGCGGCGACGATGTACAGGGTGCGGCGCTTGTCCTTGCGCTCCTGCTCCCGCTGCATCTTCTCGATCAGCTCGCGGCGTGACTGCTTCTGAGACGACTTACCCACAGTGATGGTCTTCCCTGATCAGGGGCGGACGACGCCGCCGTGCGGATGAAGTGTAAGCAGGGACCCTGAGAAGTTGCCTAGAAAGCTACCGGGACCGTGAGCCGAACGTGACCGTAGCCTCACTGCCCGGACCCGTCCTGACGGTCACCCCGTAGCCCTCCGCGTGCAGCAGTACGGCGAGTCGCTCGGCGATCACGCCGACCGCGACGGGCTCGTCCCCGAAGACCGCGAGCGAGCCGTCCAGCAACTCGATGTGCACGTCCTCGTCGTCCGCCAGCAGACCGGCCCACAGCGCCGGATCCACCTCGCGAGGACCGCTGGGCCGACGCCGATCCAGTACTGCGGCCCGCGCCGCCTCCCGCGTGCCCAGGCTGAAAAGGTCCAGCTCGGCATCCCGTACGAGCGCCCGGGCCCCGTCACCATCCTCGCCGACAGGAAGGACCACATCCGCCAGCCCCCGCAGCAGAGCGACCGGTACGCCGTCCGCCTTGCCCTTCACGAGTTCACCCGCCGAGGCGATCTCGTCCGCCACGGCAGGCTCGGTGACCGCGAGCACGTTGCCGTGGCTGTCCGTGGTCCCGCGGAGGTCTTCGATCACCCGGATGCCGGCCGCGCCGATAGCCAGATCGGTCTGGCCGTTCCGCCAGGGACGCCCGAGGGTGTCCGTGACCACGACGCCCACGTTGACGTCGTACCGGTCCTTCAAGGCCGACCGCAGCGCCCGCGCGGACGCATCCGGGTCCACCGGCAGCAGGAGGACGGTGCCGGGGCTCGTGTTCGAGGTGTCCGTGCCCGCGGCCGCCATCACCAGGCCGTGCCGTGTCTGCACGATTCTGGTGTCGCCGCGCTGCGCCACGACCCGGACCAGCTCGGCATCGATCGCCTCGTCCCGGGTGCCCGTGGTCAGCCGGCCCTCGGCCTTGCTGACGATCTTCGACGTGACCGCGATCACGTCGCCGTCGCGCAGGTCGGCCGTGTCCCCGATCAGCCCCGCCAGGTCGTCGCCGCCAGCCACCTCGGGCAGGCCGGTGACCGGGAAGATCTCGAGCTGCTTCCTCATCGCCGGACTGCCTCCGCCAGGTTCAGGGCCGCGTTGGCGATCGCGGCGGTGAGCGTTTCGTCTGTCATCCACAGTGGCACGGCCTGGGCGTGAATTCCCGCCTCGGCGATCGACTGCAGCTGCGCAGCGTCAGTGGTGTCGATCAGCCAGCCGTCCAGTACTCCGCCCGCGGCGCGCGCTCCGTAGTGCCTCGCGACGGCGGAAGCGGTGGATTCCACCCCGATCGCGGCCAGCACCTTGTCCGCCATCCCGCGCACCGGGCCGTCGCCGATGATCGGCGACACCCCGATCACCGGCGCGCTCGTCTCCCGGACGGCGTCGCGGATCCCCGGCACGCCGAGGATGGTCCCGATCGACACCACCGGGTTCGACGGCGGCAGCAGCAGGACGTCGCAGTCCGCGATGGCATCCAGTACGCCGGGCGCGGGTTTCGCCTTGTCCTGCCCGATCGCGCGGATCTGGTGAGCCGTCACCTCGGCGTGCAACCGGACCCAGTACTCCTGGAAATGGATCGCCTTGCGGCTGCCCGGGGAGTCCGGGTCGTCGATGACCACGTGGGTCTCCACCCGGTCGTCGCTCATCGGCAGCAGCCGGACGGGCAGGTTCCAACGGATACAGAGCGCCTCGGTCACCGCGGCCAGGCCGTAGCCGGCGTCGAGCATCTGGGTGCGGACCAGGTGGGTCGCCACGTCCCGGTCGCCGAGGCCGAACCAGGTCGGCTCCATCCCGTACGCCGCCAGCTCCTCCTTGATCACCCAGGTCTCGTCCTCACGGCCCCAGCCGCGCTCGGCCGAGATCCCGCCGCCGAGCGTGTACATCACCGTGTCGAGGTCGGGACAGACCCGCAGACCGAACAGCGTGATGTCGTCCGCGGTGTTCCCGATCACGGTGATCTCGGCGTCCGGGCGGGCCGTCAGCAGGCCGCGGAGGAAGGTGGATCCACCGATGCCACCGGCAAGCACTGTCAATCGCATGGGAAGAGTCTGCACGAGTCGTCAAAGCAACGAACCACCGCACGACTATGCTGCCGTGGGTCCGATATATGTCAGCTGTCAGTTGAACGGCCCCCAACATCCCGAGGAGCCCTCGTGGTCACCGACGCAACCAACAAGCTCAGAGAGCCGGTCGCGTACATCCTGCTCGCCTTTGCCGGCCTCGTGGCGCTGGCCTCGCTGATCCGGCTGTTTGTCGGCGGCGCAGGTTTCACCGCTGCCGCCGGCGGCGTGCAAGGCACGCTCACCCCGCCTGGACTCACCGCACTGGTGCTGCTCGCCGCGCTGGCAGGCTCGGTCTGGCTGGTGGCCGAGGTCGGTGAGCGGACGCCGAACGCGCGGACCGTCGCGCTCGTGGCGCTGGTGCTGACCGGCGTGATCGCGCTGCTCGGCCTGATCACGGCGTTCGCCGGCTTCGCCGAGACCGGTACGGCCGGACTCAAGGTCGTCGGCTTCATCTACGCGCTGGGCGGTCTCGCCCTGTACGGCGCTGCCGGTCTGTACGTGCTCACGACCTTCCAGGCGCTGCCGGCCCCGGTCCGCGCGCCGAAGGCGAGTCCGCACGGCCAGTTCGCCGGGCAGCAGGGCGGTCAGTACGGCGCGCAGTACGGTCCGCAGGGCGGGCAGTACGGCGCACAGCAGGGCCAGCCGGGTCAGTACGGCCAGTACGGCGCCCAGGGCGCACAAGGCGGTCAGTACGGTCAGGACGCCGGCCAGGGCCAGTACGGCGCTTACGGCGCCGGTGCGGTTGCCGGGGCCGGTGCAGGTGCGGCCGGTGGTTATGCGGCTGCCCAACAGGGCGAGAACCAGTGGCCGCAAGAGCAGGGCTGGAACCAGGGTGAGCAGCAGACCTGGTCAGCCACTGAAGGCGAGCAGCAGCCCGCCGACCCGCAGGCCGCCGCCGAGCCGGCGTGGTCCGCGGAAGGCCAGACCGCCGAGCCGACGCAGCAGTGGAGCGCCGAGGCCGGCCAGCCGCAGTGGGCCGGCCAGGAGCAGGGCCAGCAGTGGCCGCAGGAGCAGCAGCAGTGGGGCGGCGCCGACGCCAGCCCGCAGTGGGCAGGCCAGGACCAGTACGCCCAGCAGCCGGGCCAGCCAGAGTGGCAGGCCCCGGCAGAGACCCCGCAACCCCAGGCCCAGCAGGGCGAACAGGGCTGGAACGAGCCGGGCTGGCAGCAGGGCGAGCAGACCTGGCAGGCAGGGGAGACACCTGCCGCTGAGCCGCAGACCTGGCAGGCAGGGGAGACGCCCGCTGCCGAGCCGCAGACCTGGCAGCCCGCCGAAACGCCGGCCGCAGAGCCCGCGGCCGAGCCCGAGGCAGCGGACGAAACCCGCGTAGAACCGCGGGTTTCGGAGACCGAGAAGGACGAGGAGCCCCCGCAGCAGCAGGGCCAGGCGGGCCAGCAGGGCTGGTGGTCCCAGCCTTCCTGACCCAGGGAGAGCTAAGTGCGCCGTGTCGGAGGTTCCTGACGCGGCACTGAAATGAGTCCGAGAGGCCTGTGTCCACAGGCCTCTCGTTCTTTTGCAGCCGTGTTGCGGATGATGCCAATAGCAGACCACGGCTTGACTTTCGTGGATTGCAGGAATGTAATTTCAACCGTGTCGTTCGTTGGACACTCGGTATCGGGGACCGTTGCAGAGCGCAGGACGGACGAGGTCAGGCGTGTGGGACCGCAAACCCACACGTACAGGGGAACGAACAGGGTCGAGGAGGTCGTACCGTGACAGAGACGCTGATGGCGATTGTCGACGGTGAGGCGATCGAGGAAGAGCCGAACTGGCAGGAACGGGCGCTGTGCGCCCAGACCGATCCAGAGGCTTTCTTCCCGGAGAAGGGTGGTTCCACCCGCGAGGCGAAGAAGGTCTGCCTCGGTTGTGACGTCCGGGGTGAGTGCCTCGAGTACGCACTGCAGAACGACGAACGCTTCGGGATCTGGGGCGGGCTGTCGGAGCGGGAGCGCCGCAAGCTGAAGAAGAAAGCCGTCTGACACCACAGACCAAAACTCCACAACCACAGAACTTCACAAACGCAGCCGCGTGAGGCCCCGGCCGGACTTCGTCCACCGGGGCCCGCGGCTGTGAGCGGGCAGTGCTCGGGGTCGCGTAAGGTGAGTCCTCGCCCCGGCCCGAGCGGGTCGAGGCAAGACCGATCCGTTCCCCTGAGGTGTCACAGCTCCGCATGGAATCCGAAGCTCCGGCCGGCTGGGAATTCTTCGACTCCGTCGATTTCCCGACCGACCTCACCCACGACCCGATGGGTCGCGCGCCGATCCGGCACGTCGTCACCGCGGTCGTGGTCGGGCACGAAGGGGCCGCCTGGCTGCCCCGGCTGACCGAGGCGCTGTGGGCGCTCGAACGGCGCCCCGAGCGGCTGATCGCCGTCGACACCGGCTCCACCGACGACACCGCCCAGTTGCTGGCCGAGATGCCCGGAGTCGAGCCCGTGGTGGGCCTGTCGGCCCGATCAGGATTCGGTACTGCGGTCGCCCGCGGCCTGGAGGCGGTCGGCTTCGCGCCCATCCCCTCGGCCGTCGGCCCGTACGGCGACGACGGCCACATGCCGGTGGTCGAGTGGCTGTGGCTCCTGCACGACGACTGCGCCCCGGCTCCGAAGGCGCTCGAACAACTGCTGCTGCAGGCCACCCTCTCGCCCGAGACCGGCATCTGGGGCCCCAAGCTCCGGCTCTGGCCGCGCGATCGCGAACTGCTCGAGGTCGGCGTCACCACCTCGCTCGGCGGTCGCCGCGACACCGGCATCGAGAACGGCGAGCTCGACCAGGGCCAGCACGACCAGGTCCGCAACGTGCTCGCGGTCAACTCGGCCGGCATGCTGGTCCGGCGCGACGTCTGGGAGAAGCTGCGCGGGTTCGACCCGCGGCTGCCGATGTTCCGCGACGACCTCGACTTCGGCTGGCGCGCCAGCCGCGCGGGCTTCCGGGTCGGCGTCGCGCCCGACGCGGTCGTCTATCACGCCCAGGCAGCCGCCACCGGTGAGCGGGCCCTCGCGGGCACGCGGCGTCACGCCTACCAACTCGACCGGGCCCACGCCTACTACACCGTTCTGGCGAACGCGCCGGGCAAGCTGTTGCCGCTGCTGATCCTGCGCTTCCTGATCGGGACCATCGTTCGGTCGGCGTGGTTCCTGCTCGGCAAGACGCCCTCCGGCGCGGTCGACGAGTGGACCGCGCTGCTCGGCACGGTGCTGGCGGGCGGCTGGACCCAGGCCCGCAAGGACCGGCGCCACCTCGACAAGGTCCCGTACGACGACATCAAGGGACTGTTCTCCCGCTCGATCCACGCGCTGAGGCACAACCTGGAGGAGACCGGCGGCACGATCTCCGAGCGCCTCCGCGAGGCCTGGGCCGACGAGCCCGAGGAGCAGGTCGTCACCACGGCCCGCCGGGCGAAGAGCACGGCCCGGGTCGCCGTCGACCAGCCACGGTGGCGTCGTCAGCTGATCCGCCGGCCGTTCCTGGTGACGTGGGTCTTCCTCGCCATCGGGGCGTTGGTGGCCGCCCGCAGCCTGATCGGCGGCGGCGTACTCCGGTCGAACTTGATGCTCCCGCCCCACGACAGTCTCGGTGCGCTCTGGCACGCGGCAGCAGCCGCACCCGAAGGGGTGACTCCGCCGGCCTGGCTCGGGCAGTTCTGGGCGTTGGCGACAGTGACCTTCGGGCCTTCCGGCGCGACCAACTTCCTGCTGCTCGGCGCGATTCCCCTTGCTGCCTTGGCCGCGTGGGCGTTGTTGCGTGCTTTCGTCGTCGACCGGGTCGCCCGGGCGTGGGGCGCCGCGGCGTACGGGTTGGCGGTTTTCACGAACGGGGCGATCTCGCAGGGCCGGCTCGGGACGTGCGTGGCGGCGATCGTGTTGCCGTTGCTCGGTGCCGCTGTGCATACCGTCGCGCGGCGTCGGCGGGTGGTCATCCAGGGAAGCTGGCGGGCCGCTTGGTTTGCCGGCATCTGTCAGGCCGTGCTGTTCGCGTTCGCCCCGGCGCTGGGTCTGCTGGTCGGCGTCACTCTGGTGCTGGGGGCTCTGTTCCGCCTCGGCTGGCGGCGGCAGGGACGGCAGTTGGTGTTCTCTGTCGTCCTGGGCATGGTGCTGGTGCTGCCCTGGACGATCGAGTTGGTGTTGCACCCGTCGAAGCTCGGCCAGGAGGCAGGCGGTCCGCCGACTGCCGGTGTCGGGCCCGGCGACAGCATCGCCCGACTGCTGACCGGTACTCCGGAAGGTGCGCCGGCGCCGTGGTGGTTCGCAGTACCGCTGATTCTGGTCGCTCTGCTGGCCCTGACTCGGCAGACGCGGCAGCACTACGAATTGCTCGGGTGGTTCGCCGCACTCGCAGGTCTGGCAGGCACGCTGGTCGCCAGCCGGCTCGGTGGTGGCAGCGGTCCGCTGATGTTCCTGATGACGGCCGGCTGGATCATCGCGGTGACCGTCGCCTGGGACTCGGTCGGGAAGTCGTCGGATCTGATCGTGCACGGTGTGCTCGGGCTGGTGCTCGTGGTCACGCTCGTGACAGCCGGATTCTGGTTGGTGCGTGGTGACGACGGGCCGTTGCGCCGGGGACCCGCGCAGGACCTCCCGGCGTACCTGGTGTCGTCCCAGGGCCCGCCGCAGAATGCGTCGGTGCTCGTGGTGCGCAAGGACCCGAACGGTCCGACCCGGTTCTCGCTGGTGCGGAACGGTGGTCCGCGGATGGGTGCGCTGGAGGCTGCTCCCAAGCCGGAGCAGACCAAGCCGATCACCGACGTGCTGTCCGCACTCGGTGGCGGCGGTACGGGCGAGGAGGGGCGTCAGTTGGCCGCGCTCGCTGTCGACTACGTCTACCTGCCGGCACCGGTCGATCCGAGCCTGATGTCCACCCTCGACTCACTGCCAGGTCTGACCAGGGCTAGCGCAGACGCGGGCGACGCCTCCTGGCTGGTCGACCGGACCCGGGTGGATGGCCAGCCGCCGCTGCAGGACGACGTACGCAGCTTGTGGCGGCTACTCGGCATCATCGCCTGGATCATCGCGCTGATCTCCTGCCTGCCGACCGCGCGGCGTACCGTCGCGACTCCGCACGGGACGCATGCCAGGAGGGAATCGTGATCGGGCTGCTGTCCGACTTCCGCGTCCGGCTGGGCGGGTGCGTCCTCGCGCTGGCCTTGGCCGGTGGGCTAGGAGTCGTCACCCAGACCAAGGAACCGGCGACCGGCGCCGAGGACATCGTCGCGCCGACCCGCACGGTGGTGAACCGGACCGCGTTGTCCTGTCCGGTGCCCGGCGCCGGTGGCAAGGTGCAGAACGTCGTGAACGCGGTCTCGCCCGAGCTGCCCGACGGCACTCCGATAGCCGAGGGCAAGGAGGCGCCGCTGTCGATCGCCCCGCTGCCGGCCACCTCGGACCCGGTTGGCTCGGTGCTGGTGCGCGGCCGCATCGCTTCGAGCCCGGCGGCCACCAAGCTGGCGCCGCTGGCTGTCCAGGGGACCGGCCCACTGGCTGCCGGGACCGCGGCCACCAGTACTTCGACCGCGACCGAGGGCGTCAACCGAGGCATGGCCAGCGTGCCCTGCCAGGTGCCCGGATCCGACTTCTGGTTCGTCGGGGCATCCACCGCGGCCGGCCGGCGGGACGTGCTGGTGCTGACGAACCTGGACACCATCAACGCCGAGGTCAACGTCACGCTGTACACCTCGAACGGGGTGCTGGACGCGCCGAATGCCCGCGGTGTCGTAGTACCGGCCCGGGGGACCACCGAGATCTTCCTCGGCCAGGTGGCGCCAGGCGCGCGGGATCTGGCTCTCCACGTGCAGTCCACCGGTGGCCGCGTGGCGCCCGCAGTACGGGACAACGCGACGAGCGGTACGACGCCGACCGGGGTGGACTGGCTGAACCTCTCGGCCCCGCCGTCGGAGAAGGTGGTCGTGCCCGCCATCGCCCCGGGTGGAGGCGTCCGGATCCTGACAGTGGTGAACCCGAGCGACCTGCAGGCCACCGCGACCGTCACGGTGCACGGCCCGAACGGTCCCTTCAAACCTGCCGGGATCTCGACCCTGCAGATTCCCGCGGGCTCGGTGAAGGTGATCCGGCTGGACAAGGCGCTGGGCGGCGACGCGTCCGCGGTCACTGTCAGCTCGGACCAGCCGGTGACGGCGTCGGTGCGGATGACGGACTCGACCGTGAAGGAGTTCGCCTCCATCGGTTCGACCGAGCCGCTGACCGGGCCGGCCTATCTGGTGCTGCCGGCGCACGAGCAGCCGGCGGTGCTGCAGGTGACCGCGCCGGACCAGACCGCCGGGGTGAAGTTCGAGCTCCGGGACGCCGCGAACAAGGTGATCCAGACGAGGTCGCTGGATGTGGTCGGTGGAGCGACCGTGCTGATCACTTTCAAGGCCCAGGCCAAACCGACGTACCTGATGGTCGAGCAGCTTCGCGGCGCGATCGTGGCCGGCGTCACGCTGATGCCCGCGGCCAAGCCGAAGGAGGACTCCGTCCCCCAGGTCGCCGTCTGGCCGCTGACCACCTCGCTCGTCTTCCGAGCCCAGCAGGGCGCCCAGCCCGATGTCGGTGCCGCGCTGAGTAAGTAGGCCTCAGTCTTCTTCGGCGTCGAAGTCCGGGTCGATCTGCTCGGGCGACAACGCGAGGACGTCGGCCAGTTCGAGCACCAGCGCGGACCGGACCAGCCAGGTCAGGCTGGTGCCGGACCGCTCGGCGCGCAGCTCGATCGGCCGGCGGAACACGACGATCCGGTACGGCTCGTGCGAGGTCCCGCCGGTGGAGTGCGTGAGCGGGATCTCGCCCGCGTTGCTGTCCAGGTTCGGCACGTCCTCGATCGCGAACTCGACCCGGGCTACGACCTGCGGCAGCCGCTTCTCCAGCCGGGTCACCTCGATCGCGACCACCTCGTCGAACTGGGACGCGGCGGACCGCTGCAGGGGTAGTCCGCGCGGTGCGAAGCTGCTGGGCCGGCTGATCGGGCCCAGCATGCCACGCCCATGGCGGTCGATGTGCCGTCGATGACGGCGAGCCTCGGTCACGCGATCAGCCTAGTGGGGGTAGCGTCTGGACGTGAGCATCGCCAGGATCTGTTCGCGTGCCGCCTGCCATCGGCCGGCCGTCTCGACGCTCACCTACGTCTATGCCGATTCGACCTGCGTGCTGGGTCCGCTGGCGACGTACGCGGAGCCGCACTGCTACGACCTGTGTGCGGACCACGCAGATCGGCTGACCGCCCCGAACGGCTGGGAGGTGATCCGGCTGGCTCCGGATCCCGCCGCGGCCGGACCGTCCAACGACGACCTCGAGGCGCTGGCGAACGCAGTACGGGAGGCGGCGCGCCCGCTGCCCCCGACTGGCGGCGGCAGACCGGCGCCTGGTGCGCCCGTCGAAGTGGCCCGGCGCGGTCACCTCCGGATGCTGCAGGACCCCGACACCACCGCCTCAGGGAACACCGAACAAGCCTGACCGATCTTGTTGGTTTGTGTTTCGTAGCGTGGGATGAGGTTGACCACGTTGTCAGGTCCGGACAAGACTCCTGAGCTGTGAACGATCAAATTCTCAAAGTCGGAGTGGTGGGCCTCGGCTATGCCGGGCGTACCGCGTTGGAGGCCTTCTCCGAGCTGCCCGATGTCCAAGTGGTGGCATTGGCGGGGCTCGAGACGGACACGCTGAAGAGTCTCGGCGCGAAGTTCCAGGTGCCGGAGCTCTTCGAGAACTGGGAGGACCTGCTCAAGGTCGACGGCCTGGACGCCGTCAGTATCGCGACCCCGACTCAGCTGCACGCGCCGATCGCGTTGAAGGCGCTCGCGCAGGGGTTGCACGTGTTGTGCGAGAAGCCCCTGGCCAGGACCGTGGCCGAGGGCACCGCGATGGTCGAAGCGGCGAACAAGGCCGGTCGCGTGCTCAAGGTGGTGTTCAACCACCGCGAGCGCGGCGATGTCACCGTCCTGAAGCACCAGATCGACGAGGGCATGCTGGGCCGGGTCTACTACGCGAAGGCGCACTGGATGCGCCGCAACGGCATCCCGGGCATGGGCGGCTGGTTCACCAACCGTGAGCTGTCGGGCGGCGGTCCACTGATCGATCTCGGCGTCCACATCCTCGATATGGCACTCCACCTGCTCGGCGAGCCGAAGGTGACGACGGTCAGCGCGAGCACGTTCGCGGAGCTCGGTCCGCGCGGCCGTGGCAGTGGCGCCCATGTCGTGAACACCCTGGGTTCTGCCTTCGAGGTGGAGGACCTGGCGACGGCGTACCTGCGACTCGAGGGCGGCGGCGCGCTGCAGCTGGAGACCAGCTGGGCCTCGTACCGGGCGCCGGGCGACAACTTCGGCATCGAGCTGTTCGGCACCGAGGGTGGCGCCAAGATCGACGTACAGAACTACAGCCCGACCGACACCCTGAAGATCTTCACGGACGTCGCCGGCGTGCCGGCCGAGGTGAAGCCCGCGACCGGTGCCGGGCTCGGCCACCGCGGGGTGGTCAGCGAGTTCGTCGCCATCGTGCTGAACGGCGACTGGACCGCCCACAACGGGTCGGAGGCACTCCTCCGTACCCAGGTCATCGACGCCTGCTACGCCTCGGCGACGGCGGGACGAGAGGTAGTGCTGCATGACTGACGCGATTCGAGTCACCGTCTGGGGCGAGAACACCCACGAGCAGGACGACCCCGCGGTCCAGAAGGTCTACCCCGACACCATGCACGAGACCATCGCCGCCGCCTTGCGGGCGAAGCTCGGCGCCGACGTCGTCGTCCGTACTGCGTGGCTCCAGCAACCCGAGAACGGCCTGACCGAAGAAGTACTCGCCGAAACCGACGTGCTCACCTGGTGGGGGCACCGCGCACACGGCGAGGTGGAGGACGCCGTGGTCGACCGGGTCCAGGAGGCCGTGCTCTCCGGCATGGGCCTGATCGCGCTGCACTCGGCGCACTTCTCGAAGATCTTCAAGCGCCTGATGGGTACGACGTGCTCGCTCGACTGGCGCTCGGAGAACGACCGGGAGCTCCTCTGGACCGTGGCAGCCGGCCACCCGATCGCCGCGGGCGTCCCACATCCGCTGGTGATCGAGCGGGAGGAGATGTACGGCGAACTGTTCGACATCCCGCAGCCCGACGAACTGGTGTTCGTCAGCTCGTTCAGCGGTGGTGAGGTGTTCCGGTCCGGCTGCTGCTACCGCCGGGGCCAGGGCCGGGTGTTCTACTTCCGTCCGGGGGACCAGGAGTACCCGACCTACCACCAGCCGGAGATCCAGCAGGTCCTGGCGAACGCAGTACGGTGGGCCGCTCCGGCGACCCAGCGCCAACTGCCGGACGTCCATCACCGCGCGACACCCGGGTGGTTCGAAACGGCCTGAAATACAGTCGTGGGCCCGGGCCGGATAGGGTCCACGCATGGTTGACGTTGCTGCGATCTTCAAGGCGTACGACGTACGAGGGGTCGTTCCGGACCAGCTGGACGAGTCGGTGGCCCGGGCGACGGGTGCTGCCTTCGTCGAGGTGCTGGACGTGCTCGCGTCCGCCGGTGCCGTGGTGATCGGCTACGACATGCGGCCGTCCAGCCCCGCGCTGGCGGCCGCATTCGCCGAGGGAGTGACCAGCACCGGCGCCGACGTGATCGACATCGGCCTCGCCTCGACGGACCAGCTGTACTTCGCCTCCGGGCGGCTGCAGTTGCCCGGCGCGATGTTCACCGCGAGCCACAACCCGGCGCAGTACAACGGCATCAAGATGTGCCGCGCCGGGGCCTCGCCGGTCGGCTCGGAGTCCGGCCTGCGCGATATCGCGGACCTGGTCGCCAAGTCGCTGACCGAGACCCCAATGAGCGTCCCGGTACCCGGCAAGGTGGTCCGCAAGAACCTCCTCACCGCGTACGCCGACCACCTGAACGACCTGGTCAGCCTGAGCAAGATCCGCCCGCTCAAGGTCGTCGTCGACGCCGGCAACGGGATGGGCGGCCACACCGTGCCCGCGGTGTTCGCCACCGGGCCGGTCGAGATCATCCCGCTGTACTTCGAGCTCGACGGCAGCTTCCCGACCCACGAGGCGAACCCGCTCGACCCGAAGAACATGGTCGATCTGCAGGCCAAGGTCCGCGAGGTCGGTGCCGATCTGGGGCTCGCCTTCGACGGCGACGCGGACCGGTGCTTCGTGGTGGACGAGAAGGGCGACGCGATCTCGCCGAGTGCGATCACCGGCGCCGTCGCGGTACGGGAGCTGGCCAAGCACCCCGGTTCGGCGGTGATC